>CAZSIG010000197.1:5541-7023 GCA_964606195.1 uncultured Anaerolineales bacterium | reverse complement strand
AGGAGGATAACTAAACATGAAACGGATACATATTTTCAGTATATTGTGCGCGGCGGTATTGCTGCTGACCGCGACAGGTTTAGTGGAGGCACAGGGGCTTGCGCCGCAGATTGTCGGCGGGGAGGAGGCGGAGCCGGGGGCGTGGCCCTGGCAAGTGCATGTTCAAACGGGACGCGCAGTATGCGGCGGGTCGTTGATCGCTGAAGAATGGGTCTTGACTGCCGCACATTGTGTCTATGACTCAGTATCCGATGTCGCGGCGCCGGCTTCGATAGTGAACATTGTAGCGGGAGCGCACAATATTGAGGAGATGGAACCGAGCCAACAACATATCGCGGTGGCGCGCGTGATTGTCCATGAAGATTATGATTCTCAAAGTCTGGATAACGACATCGCCTTATTGAGATTGGTGTCTCCCGCGACGCTGAACGAGCGCGTGCAACCGGTGGAATTACTCACGTCGGACGCTGAATCGCTGGCTGCCGCTGGGGTCATGGCGACGATTACAGGGTGGGGAACGACGAGCGAGGGGGGAAACTTGTCAAATGTATTACAGCAAGTGACCTTGCCCATCGTAGCTCACGACACCTGCCGCGCGGCTTACGAGGGACTTTATGACATCACCGCGAATATGCTCTGCGCGGGATATACAGAAGGAGGACATGATTCTTGTCAGGGGGACAGCGGCGGTCCGCTGGTAGTCCCCAATGTTGCCGGCGATGGCTGGATACAGGCAGGTATCGTCAGTTTTGGGCACGGGTGCGCCCGCCCGGATTTTTACGGAGTCAATACGCGCGTGGCGCAGTACGCGAATTGGCTTGCGGAGCACATGCGATACTTTGTCCCAGAAGGCATGACTATTACCGCGAACGACGTCCTTGGCTCGCAGGCAGTAGTGGGATTACAAACGGATAATGAAATTACCGACCTGACCATTAACGTACACGGCTTGGCGCGGGCGACGTGGATCACCGGCGCGGTAGCGCAAGACCCGACGCCAGCAGATCCCTTCGATGAATTTGGCGCGAGCGCGGGGACCGTCTTCTACACCCTGACATTGCCCGCCGACACCACTCACTTTGTCGTCGAGGTTGTCTCGGCGCGATTCGCTGCCGGTTTGGGCGTCGGCGCGGATTTCAATGGCGACGGTATGCCGCAGTTCGACGAACTTTTGTGTATGTCCAGTAGGAATATTTGTCAACTGCCTGAGGCTTATCTACTGGGAGATGTCTACTGGATGGGGGTGCAAAACTACCAAGATTCTGCCACCGCGCCGGATGATTTCGTGCTGGCAGTCGCGAGTGTCCCCCTGACAGATAGCGGTAACCTGAGCGTCACGGGGCCAGCCAGCAACGCGGCGGAAACGCCTTTCGATTTGCAACTCTCGTGGGACTTGCCCGAACTCAGTTCCGGCGACATCTGGTATGGGGCATTCGATATGGGGACTGACGCGGCTAATCCTGCCAATCTTGGCACGGCGGT
>CAZSIG010000197.1:2833-5441 GCA_964606195.1 uncultured Anaerolineales bacterium | reverse complement strand
CGTGAGCTTGTTGCCGTATGGTGGGGCTACCGCGTAATGTGAAACGTGAGGTATTATGACCCCGATTTCTACGCGAAATCGGGTTTCTTTGTTTATATACCCCCCCATGTGAGCACTACACTTAGTCATGGCGCAATCTCTGTACATAGAAAAAACTCTTTCTCAGATAGCTTTTAGCGTTCATTCGCGGTTAATATATGTCAGTAAAAATCATCTTATATGCTCAAGAATATCGACCGCGATTAAAGAGGAGAGATACCCCCCGCACGAATTGACGGAAAGCTCGTCAAAATTAGCTGAATTCCTGTAATTGTGGTATAACGGAACTGTTCTGTATTTTAGGACCGGAAAGGAGATAAAAAGCGCGACGATACACGTGAGACGTGAAACGTGAAGACGTGAGGACGTGGAGTGCGTAAATAGATTACATCTGCTCACGCATCACGCATCACGTTTCACGCCTCAAGGGGTCTGGCGCAACCCGCGAAGACTATATTTACTTAACTAAACCGTAGAAGGAGATTAAAGATGAGTTCCAAGAAAATGTTGATTATGTTATTGATGGCTTTGATGTTGCTAACCTTGACCGCGAGCGCGGCAGGGGCGCAGGGCGAAATCACTGTCACCGCCGCCGATCCGAATATCGCTGACGATGGCGCGTGTTCACTGATTGAAGCGATCGTCAACGCGAACGACGACGCCCAGACGCACGCCGACTGCGCGGCGGGCAGCGGCGCGGACACGATTACCCTGGCTGCCGACGCGGTCTACACCCTGAGCCAGGTTGATAACAGTGCTATGGGAGACAATGGGCTGCCGATTATCGCCAGCGCGCTGACGATCACCGCCACCAATGCGACGATCGAACGGAGCGCGGAAGCCGGCACCCCTCCCTTTCGCGTCTTTCTCATCACCGACACCGGCAGCTTGACCCTGAACGGCGTGACGGTGCGCGGCGGGCAGGCGACGGAGGGCGATGATAGCTGGGGCGGCGGCATCGCTAATTGGGGGACATTGATGCTGAACCACAGCGCGGTAGTGAGCAACACCGCGCACTGGGCTGGGGGCATCTTCAGCGGCGATGTGCTGACCTTGACCTACAGCACAGTGGCTTACAATGTGGCGGAACGGCAGGCAGGCGGCATCCATCACCAGATAGGGCAGGCATACTTGAGTTACAGCAGCATTAGCTACAACCGCGTCATCTCTGGTATTTCTGGTGGGGGGATAACCAGCAAGGGCTACACCGATACCGACACACTTATGACTATCAGCCATTGCGAAATTAGCACCAATACCGTAGGCGGTGTTGATGGCGACGGCGGCGGTATCAGCAACGACGTCGCGGAAATGTTGATCGAATACAGTTCTATCAGCGGTAATTCGGTTACTAGCGACGGCGGCGGCATTAGAAACTTAAATGGGGTGATGAACATAGAGGCTTGTACGATTAGCAACAATGTGGCCTCTGGTTCCACTGGTGCCGCGGGCGGCGGCGCGATTAATTTTGCCATGACTAATGACGCGTCGATGACGCTGATGGACAGCGTGGTAGCGGGCAACCTCGTAGATGGAGGCGTGGGCGGCGGTGGACTGAGCAACTTCGCGGAAGTTGATATGAGAGCAGTTATGACGCTGGATAACTGCGCGGTGCAGGATAACCACGCGACGGGGTTGACAGCGATGCTGGGATTTGGCGGCGGGATATACAATGGAGTTACGACATTGGCGACCAACGCGGTCAGCGAATTAACTTTACGCGACACGACTATCAGTGGCAATACCGCGGTCGTTGGAGGCGGCATCGGCAACGGTTCGATGAATCCACATTCGGGTACTACGCAAGTTGTCATCTTGAACGGCAGCACCGTCAGCGGCAACACCGCGCAGGTCTCCACCGGCGGCAGCGCGGTGCAGACCGGCAACGGCGGCGGCATCTTCAACATCAACGGCGCGGTACACGCCGTCAACAGCACGGTTAGCGGTAACATCGCGCAGGGCGATCCCACGCAGCAAGGCGGCATGGGGGGCGGCATCGTCAACGCCGCGGCGGGGCTGGCGACTACCACGGTATTCACCAACACCACCGTCGCGAGCAACGTGGCGTTCGCGGGGGGCGGCTTGGCGAATGCCTATCTTCCCGAAATGGCGGGGGCTGGTCCCGCGAACATGCTCTTCAAGAACACGCTCGTCGCGGGCAACACCGCGCTCGCGGGGGCGATGTACGGCAACGGTTGTCTCAATAATCCGGGCGTGGGCGACGCGACGCTCACTTCACAAGGGCATAACCTGGAGGATGGGCCATCTTGCAGTTTCACCCAGCCGACCGACCTGCCCAACGCGGCGGATATACAGCTTGGCGCGTTGGCGGACAACGGCGGCGATACGGCGACGCACGCGCTGTTGGCGGGCAGCCCGGCCATCGACGCGGGCGACAATGCCGCCTGTCCCGCGACCGATCAGCGCGGCATCACGCGACCGCAAGGCGCGGCGTGCGACATCGGCGCGTACGAGTACGCCCAGGCGCAGGTTCCCGCGCTAGGGGCGTGGGGTATCGGCGCGATTATCGCGGTGCTGGCAGGCGCGTTGGCATGGATGACGCGGCGTA
>CAZSIG010000197.1:0-2733 GCA_964606195.1 uncultured Anaerolineales bacterium | reverse complement strand
ACGGATACATATTTTCGGGATAATGTTCGCGGTGACGTTGCTGCTGACCGCGCCGAGTTGGGCGGGGGCGCAGGGCGTCGCGCCGCAGATTGTGGGCGGGGAGGAGGCGGAACCGGGGGCGTGGCCTTGGCAGGTGGCGCTGATTGATCCGAACTGGATCGGCTCAGATCAGCACTTTTACAACGCGCAGTTTTGCGGCGGCTCGCTAGTTGCGGAGGATTGGGTGCTGACCGCCGCGCATTGTGTGGTGGATGGAGTGACCGGCGCGGTTAGCGCGCCGGCGGATATTAACATCGTGGCAGGCATTCACGATTTGACCGCGCCGGAGGTGGGCTACCAACGGCGCGCGGTGGCGGGGATCATTGTCCATGAGAACTACGATAGTGATACTTTGGACAATGACATCGCCTTGTTGCGATTAGCCGCACCGGTGCAAGTAGGAGTGACCGCGGGGGGCATCACCGTGAGCCTGATCTCGCTGGTCGAGCCGGAGGTGGGGAGCCTCGCGGGGATTACTTCGACCGTTACCGGATGGGGTTCTAATACTTACTATCAGGGACCTCACCCGGAGACACTGCATCAGGTGGATGTGCCGATTATCACTAACGCGCAGTGTCGCACTTGGTGGGAAGAGGCAGGTACTCCGTTTGCCGATTACATCACCGATAACATGCTCTGCGCGGGGTACGCAGAGGGGAGTAAAAACTCCTGTAGCGGCGACAGCGGGGGACCGTTGATCGTCCCCGAGGGGGCAAATTGGCGGCAAGCGGGGATTGTCAGTTGGGGCGGCGCGGGGACTTGTAGTGAACCCAAGAAGCCCGGCGTCCATACTCGCGTGGCGAATTACCGCGCGTGGCTCACCGCGCAACTGACCGCGCCAGTGCATTTCGCGCTGACGAAAACGGCGCAACCGCCAGCGGCGAAGGAGGGTGAGCGAATTACTTTTACCATCACGGCGCGTAATTTCGGCGTGACCACCGCCACTGAGGTGACTATCGCGGATTACTTGCCGCCTGAGTTGACCTTCGCGGGGCCGGTGACGTTGAGCGGGGGCGCGGGAGAGGTCGCGCAATCCGCCGCCGACCTGCCGGTGGTGGCGCGCGATGTTACGCTCGCACCACTGCAAATGATTACGGTATCAGTGCCGGTCACGGTGACGGCTGATGTAGATATCAGGCAGGATATTGTGAATACCGCGACGATTACCTGCGCGGAAGTCCCGACACCCACTACTGCGCTGCGCACACTGCTCATTTTCGGCTCTAGGGTATTGTTTCAAGACATCAAATTGACTGCCAGCGATGGCGTGGCGTGGGATTATTTTGGCAACGCGGTCGCTTTGGCGGGTGATACGTTGGCGGTACAGGCTGTGGATGTGGAAGATTATCACGGCGCGCTGCATATTTTGACGCGGCAGGACGCCATCTGGACCGAGACGCAAGTCTTGACGCCTAGTGATAGCACCGCAGATGATGGTTTTGGTAACGCGGTGGCGCTCGCGGGGGAGGTATTGGCGGCGGGCGCGCCGAACGCGAATGATCTGCAAGGCGCGGTGTATCTCTTTGCGCGCCATGATGGGTTATGGGCGGAGACACAAGTGTTGACCGCCAGCAACGGCGCGCCGTGGGATTATTTTGGCAGCGCGCTCGCCCTTGAGGGGCAGACGCTGGCGATAGGTGCGAATGAAAAAGATGATACTAAGGGCGCGGTGTATATTTTCACTTACAACGGAAGCGTCTGGGCGGAACAGCAAATCTTAACTGCCAGCGACGGCGCGATAGGTGACTTTTTCGGCAACGCGATCGCCCTCGCGGGGGACACGTTAGCAGTGGGGGCGCATGGTAGAAATGGAGTTGAGGGCGCGGTGTACATTTTCGCGCGTAATGGCGATATATGGGAAGAAGTGCAGATCCTAACCGCCAGCGACGGCGCGGCGTGGGATATGATTGGGCTTGGATTGACGCTCGTAGAAGATATGTTGGTAGTAGGCGTAGACGCCAAAAATGACTATCGCGGCGCAGTGTACGTCTTCGAGCGCGCGGGCGGGATCTGGACGGAGATGGAGATATTAACCGCGCGCGACGGCGCGGCGGACGACGAGTTCGGCAGTGCGGTCGCGCTATCCGGGGATACGCTGGTGGTGAGCGCGCCCGGTAAATGGGATTCCACCGGCACCGCGTACCTCTGGCAGCGTGATGCCGGGGGGTGGACGGAGAGATACCAACTAATTGCCGATGACGGCGCGGCGTGGGATGAGTTTGGCGAGGTAGTAGCCCTGGATGATAACACTTGTGCCCTGGGCGCTCCCTACCAAGGTGACGGCGGCGCGGTGTACATTTACGACCTGCCCGCGCCGGTGTATCCTACGCCCGCGCTGGCTACCAACGGCGCCATCGTCGCGGTGCTCGCGCTGGCGGGCGCGCTGGGGTGGCGGCGGTGCGCGTTGTAGCCGCAGGCTTCACGCCTGCGCCACCCACACTCGTAAAGAGTGCGGCTACTGCGCGGTGCGGCAAGGTGCCCGTCGCCTTGTAGGTGATGGGCACTTGTATTGTGTAGGGCAGGTTTCTTGCCTGCTGTTCTGGTTACGCGAAGTGCACACGGCGGCTATGGAAAGCCGCCCTACGCAGCGCGTAGGGCAGGTTTCTTACCTGCCGTTTGTTGCGCGGGGGTGGAAAAACCCGTTTTCTCGCAGAAAACGGGTTTTTTGATTTCTACGCTTCGCGGTATAATGGG
>CAZSIG010000196.1:0-7033 GCA_964606195.1 uncultured Anaerolineales bacterium | reverse complement strand
AGGGTTTGCCTAACAAAAATTTCTGTGCTATAATGTCATCGTTAAAGGCTGTGACGGAGAGAGTAAACGCGGGGACGCTCACAGGGAGGGGGAGTCGGAGACTGGAAGCTCGCCCGAGGGGAAGCGCGTTGAAGTTCGCTCCTGAGCCGAGCGGGCGAACGGTGAGCGTAAATTCGCTGAGTAGTTCGCTACGGAAACCCACCGTTAGCGGGGTAGCCGATAATCCAGTGCAGGACGTCGGCGTGCATGAGTGGACGTGTCTTTGGGGCGCGTCAAGCAGGGTGGTACCGCGGAGTTTACTATCGCTACTTCGTCCCTACGACGAGTAGCGATTTTTGTTTGTCTATAGAAATGATACGCGAATTTGCATTAGTTGGTAAGGAAAGATGCTGATGGAAGAACCAGCGGCGCGGTTGCGCATTAAGAGCTTATATGTTGAAGGACTGAAAAGTATAGAGCGGCTAGAGCTGCCGCGCGATGGGATGGATTGGGACAATGAGATGCCGTCATTCGCGGTTATCGGCGGCGTGAACGGGTCGGGTAAGACGAGTTTGCTGGAGTGGATTTTCGCGGCATACGCTCTATTCTTTGTTGAACTCATGCCTCCTGACAAAATCGCTTGTCAACGCGGTTTGATGGATGTTGGAATAACTCTGAATCAACGAGTGGGTACAGTTAGGATTGTGGTTACAAAAGATAGCGAGAGAGCATGGGGCGAACAAAAGTGTAGTGAAACTTCAGACGCGATTTACTATTCTTGGAACGATGAAGGTGTAGGGCGCGTATTATCCACTCAAGGTGATTTTGCGCGCTGGATAAGGGATTTAGTAAGTAACCTGCTAAGACAACCAGAATCTCATCATCAGGTTACTATACCTGTTGTTTTGTATTTTCCTGCAGAAGACCGCGCCTTAGATTTACCAGAGGAAAAATATAAATCAGCGGGCAAGTTGATGGGCGCGCCTGATGGCATTAGGGTGCGCTTCAGACGCGCGAGAGAAAATTGGATAGATTCGACCGAGGCAGTTCTCTTCGATGCGCGATGGAGAGACCTTAATGCACTGGATCAAAATATACCGTCTCCGCGTGCTTTTGAGAAGTATGTTTCCGCGTTTCGTGATTTCTTTGGGGGAACTAAATCTTTAGTTTGGGAACAGGGCGATTTGATGGTGAAAGTGGGGGATACATTACACCCATTACACAAGTTGAGCTCTGGAGAAAAACAGGTTATTTTGATTTACGGAGAACTGTTGAGATGGTTAGAAGATGGTTCGATTGTGTTGATAGACGAACCGGAAATGCACATGCACCCTTCATGGCAACGCCAACTGTTGCGTAGTTTGCACAAGTGGGTAGTGGAACGCGGCGGGCAAGTTATTCTGGCTACGCAGAGCACTGAGATTTTCGATGAAGCTGAATACGGCACAAAGCTATTGTTAGGGCGAGGATTGTAATGCGCGCTCAAGATGTGCTAAATGAGATTCAGGGACATCTTCAACGGTCGCGCGAGCGCGTAGTTTTATATGTCGAAGGAATGACTGATGTAAATGTGTTCGCGGCTTTGTGCGGACATGAAGAACCGCGGGGTATTCTGATTGTAGCTTTAGGCGGCAACCGCAAAGTGGCGCGGTATGTTGAGCTTGCTTCCGCTGCTGGCGATAGCTATCGCGGAGTTTACGGCGTGTTAGATGGTGACGGTGCATCATTATCTGAAACCGCGCCGCGTTTCGATGCACAATATTCGGGACCGCTTTTTCAGTGGAAACGTTATAGCATCGAGAACTACCTGTTTGAACCTAGCTATTGGCCTGGACAATGGGGCGCGCTGCCTGATTTTCAACAAATCGCGCACCGCGATTATGCTCCATATACCGCGCTGAACGTGCTCGTGGACGATTTACAAGCACGCTTTGATGATATTGGTTTAGGAGCGCATGTATTCCCTACCGAGCCATTGACTTCAGGACGGCAATTCGAACAACTTCTTTGGCAAGGGCAAGTTTTGGTTAATGATTTGGATGTTCGCGCCGAATATGCGACGCGCTTGAATATTATTCGGGAAAGAATTACACAAAGTCCTGCTGAAATGCACGCTTTGATAAACGGAAAGTTTTTTACCGAACACTTCGCGGTGCAGAGAGCGGGTAGCAAAGAAAAAGCGTGGGAAGATTGGCTCGCCGCCGCGCAAAATCAACGTCGACCGAACGATGTGCAAAATTTGATTAATCGCATTGCTGATAGGCATAATCTATCATAGATGGAGGAGAACAAAAAATGCTAGACCAACTACAAGCAATACAAGACCGCGCCACTGAAGAGTTGGCGCAAATCGCTGATTCTAAAGAATTAGCCACGTGGGAGCAAAAATATCTGGGACGGAAGGGCGAACTGCCCCAATTACTACGCGGGGTGGGTAAATTGCCACCGGAGGAGCGTCCCGCCGCGGGGCGCAAGGGCAACGAGGTTAAAACCGCGCTCACCGCCGCCTACGAACAACGACAAGCGGAAATCAAGCAAGCGGAGATGAGCGAGGGTTTGTTGACCGACCGCGTCGATGTGAGTTTGCCGGGGCGCGTGCCCAAAATGGGCAGAATGCACCCGACGACGCGCACGCTGCGCGAAATTTACGCCATCTTCGCCGCGATGGGGTTCCAAGTCTACGACGCCCCCGATGTCGATTCTGACGAGAATAACTTCGAGCTGCTGAACATCCCGAAACATCACCCGGCGCGGGATATGTGGGACACCTTCTACGTCAACGAAAATGTGGTGATGCGCACGCATACCTCACCGGGGCAGATTCGCGCCATGCGCGATTATTACCCCGAACCGATACGCGTTATCCTGCCCGGTAAATGCTATCGTTACGAGCAGGTCACGGCGCGGTCGGAGTTCATGTTTTATCAGGTCGAAGGCCTCGCGGTCGGCAAGAACATCACGATGGGCGATCTGAAGGGCACGCTGGCGAACTTCGCGCGGCAGCTTTTCGGCGCGGAGCGGCGCGTCCGCTTCCGCTGTAGCCATTTCCCGTTCACCGAGCCGAGCATGGAAGTGGATATGGATTGCATCATCTGCAAGGGCGACGGCTGCCGCTTGTGTAAGTATACTGGCTGGTTGGAAATATCCGGCGCGGGCATGGTGCATCCGGTCGTGCTGCGCAACGGCGGCTACGACCCCGATGTCTATAGCGGCTTCGCGTTTGGCATGGGCGTCGAGCGACCTAACTTGCTCAAGTATGGCATTGAGGATATTCGCTTGTTCTACAGCAACGATTTGCGCTTCTTGTCGCAATTCGGATAAGAAAAGAATGGAACGCGGATGACGCGGATTTGCCTGATTTTCGCAGATTCTTTTCATTTTGAAATCGCGTCGATAGTCTTAGCGACGAAAAGAAATAGAACGCGGATAACGCGGATTTACCTGATTTTCGCAGATTTTTGGGGTTTATCTGTTGAGTTAAGAAAATCTGCATTTTGCAATAAGAGATGTACTTATGTAAATGAAAAAGCACTACAAGCATACGGAAGTAACAGACAAAATATTGCGCTCGTTTTACAATGTGTATAATGCGTTGGGATACGGTTTTTTGGAAAAGGTATATGAGAACGCGATGCTGATTGAGTTGCGCGATTTAGGTTTATCTGCCCAAAATCAAGTGCCGATTAAGGTGTTCTACAAAGGACAAAAAGTTGGTGAATACTTCGCGGATTTACTGGTTGAACATAAAGTAATCGTGGAACTTAAAGCGGTGGATTCATTAGCTGATTCTCATGAGGCACAGTTGATAAATTATCTCAAGGCTACAGAGTATGAAGTTGGATTGCTGTTAAATTTCGGACCTAAACCTGAACATAAACGCAAAGCATACGAAAACGCGCGCAAAAGAAATATTCAGAAATAGAACGCGAAAATGTCTGTTCTAGGCGGATTTAGAACAAAACAAAGAAAAAATCTGCGTGAATCAGGCAAATCATGAAAATCTGCGTTCTATTTACGGAGGACTGACATGAGAGTACCGATAAATTGGCTAAAAGATTTCGTAGATATTACCCTCCCCATCGAGGAACTCGCGGAGCGGCTGACCTTCGCGGGGCTAGAAGTGGGGACAATCGACTACATCGGCGCGGAATGGGAACGCGACAAGCTCTTCGTGGGCGAAATCGTCGCGGTGGAGCAGCACCCCAACGCGGACAGATTAGTACTGGCGACGGTGAACTACGGTGCGGACGAGCCGATGACCGTTGTGACCGGCGCGCCCAACCTCAAGGTAGGCGACAGCGGACAGAGAGTCGCCTTCGCGGTCGCGGGGGCGCGTTTGATAGATGGCTATTCGGAGGAGAAGAAGATAGCCACGCTCAAACCGTCGAAAATTCGCGGCGTGAAATCCGCGGGGATGGTCTGCTCCGAGAAAGAGTTGGGACTCAGCGATTATCATGAGGGAATCATCATTCTGGACGACGACGCGCCGGTCGGGATGCCGCTGGTCGATTATCTCGGCGACGCGGTTTTAGATATCGATATACTTCCCAACATCGCCCGCGCCTTGTCGATGGTTGGCGTGGCGCGAGAGGTAGCCGCGTTGACCAGCATACAGTGGCATAAGGAAAAATTCACCGCGTGGGTGCAGCGCGGTAAAGAAGAATGTGCGCGAATGAGCGAAGAGGAGCCGTTCGTCAAAATCGTGATTGACGACCCCGACCTCTGCCCGCGCTATTCCGCTGCGCTGGTGCGCGATGTCACCATCAAGCCATCGCCCTATTGGATGCAGCAGCGCTTGCTCAAGGCAGGAATGCGCCCGATTAACAACATCGTGGACATCACCAACTACATCATGCTCGAACTGGGCCAGCCCCTACACGCGTTCGATTACGATACGCTGACGTGCGCGGAGGGCGATGACATTCCGACTATTATCATGCGCCGCGCTAGGGAGAGCGAGACGATGACCACGCTTGACGGCAACCTGCGGCAGTTGAACACGGAGATGTTGATGATTACCGACCCCTCCGGGTCGATTGCGCTGGGCGGCATCATGGGCGGGGAGGATACGGAGGTCACTGACGAAACGCGCAATGTGCTCATCGAGGCAGCTAACTTCTACTTCATCAACAACCGCCGCACCGCGCAGTTACTGAAACTCCCCAGCGAGGCAACGGCGCGGTTCGGGCGCGGCGTTGACCCCGAGTTGACGCTCACCACACTGACGCGCACGGTCGAGCTGATGCGTAAATACGCGGATGCGACCGTCGTGCCCGGCTTCGCGGATAATTATCCGCTCAAGCCGAAAACCAAGCGCATTACTCTGACGTTGGCGGAGGCGCGGCGAATCATCGGCATAGATTTCACCATCGCGGAGATTGTGGATATTCTAACCGCGCTAGAATTCGAGTGCGCGGTCGAGGGCAAAGCGGTCACGGTGACGGTGCCCAGCTATCGCCTAGATGTAACAGTACCGGCAGATTTGCTAGAGGAAATCGCGCGCGTTTACGGCTACGATAGAATACCTGAGACGTTGATGACCGATGAGTTGCCACCGCAGCGGCGCAATCGTGCCTTAGAACACGAAGAGCGCGTGCGTGATATTCTCGTCGGCGCGGGATTGACGGAGGTAATCACCTATACGCTGATTAGCGAAGCGGAACAGGCGAAAATCGCCAGTCGTGTCGATGATAGTGACGCGGTCAATATTCCTGTCGCCTTGCCACCGGAGGAGTGTGTCATTTTAGAGAACCCCATGACGCCGGAGCACGACCGGCTGCGCACTACATTGTTGCCCAATTTGTTGGGCACACTGGCGCATAACCTGAACTTCGCGGAGCAAGTGGCAATCTTCGAGGTTGGACGAGTCTATATTCCGCGTTCTCTGCCGGTTGACCCCGTAGAGCTTGTGGACGAGCAACCGCGCGTGGCAATCGCGATATCTGGAACGCGTGATAGTTTATCTTGGTACAACGATGAGCAAGAAATGATGGATTACTTCGATTTGAAGGGCGTCGTGGATACACTGCTGGCGCGACTGCATATCGAAGATGCCGTTTTCACCACCACGCGGCACTCGCTGTTTCACCCCGGACGCGCGGCGCGCCTGATTATAGGTGAAGATGATTTGGGCATCGTCGGTGAAGTTCACCCGTTGGTCGCGGAGGAGTTCGAACTGTCTACACAGCGCGTGATGTACGCGGAGTTGGATTTGGCGAAGTTGCTGGACGTCGCCCCGGAAATAGAGCCGTATGCGCGAATTTCACCTTATCCGGGGGTGCTACGCGATATCGCGCTGGTTGTGGATGCAGATTTGCCCGCAGAGCAGGTGGAAGCGGCGATTCGCGAGGCGGGCGGCGCGGTCTTAGTTGACGCGACGTTGTTCGATGTATATCGCGGTGAGCAGTTGGGCGTGGGGAAGAAGAGTTTGGCGTATAAGTTGTTGTTCCAGTCGATGAATCGCACTTTCCGCGATCAGGAAGTGACCAAGATGGTAAATAAGATGATTAAGAAGTTGCGTAAGGAGTTGGGCGCGGAGATTCGGAGTTAGCACCTCGCGTCCTACATTGCTGAGTAATGATAGGGCAGTGAGTGACAGAGAAAAGGAGCATAATAAATTAACCACTAAGGGCACGAAGAGCACGAAGTTCTTTATTCAATGACACATACGCGGTCGAAACTTGTCCTTTGTGGTTGAATCGTTATCATTTTAACCATCACTCACTGCTGAACCTGAAGGAGATGTTTTATATGGGAAATAACGATAGAAAGAATTCGAATCAACAAGGAGATAAAAGTAAATCCTCGCGGCGGTCGCGCTCATCACGTAGGCGACGCGGTAGACGCCGCCGAAGCAAAAGGTCGCGGTCTAAGAAGGGGAAGAGCAGACGAAACTCTAGCAGCACCAAAAATGTGCCTATGCCAGACGTTTTTATCTACACCTGTACGATTTACGGGAAACGTAATCCCAATGGGAATAGGTAAAGAATAAACACTTCGCGAAAGTGTCACACTTTCTTGAGATTTGGATATTTATCGCGCTTGTGGTACAATG
>CAZSIG010000195.1:0-7042 GCA_964606195.1 uncultured Anaerolineales bacterium | reverse complement strand
GTCTACTATCTACCGTCTACTGACTATCATACCAGAAAGGTTAAACGTATGGAAACAAAACAAAGAAACGTATTTTCGTTACTTATCAGCATAATCGACCAGCCTTATAGAACGCTGCGGTATATCAGCATACATCCGAGATGGCTGTGGCTGATTCCCGCGATATTATTGATAGCCGGTCTCGCCCTAGAGGTTGCCATCAGCGCGCCGCTAACTGCGGAACTTTCCGCGCAGGAGATGCAACGCATGTCTCTACAGATGACCGAAGAGCAGCGCGAGATGATGACGAATATGGCTTCACCGACTATGATAGCAGTAAGCGGTATCGCGTTCGGGGCAATCACGATGATTATCGCCTGGCTATTTCGCAGCGCGGTGTTGCACTTCGCCACAGTGACAGTGGGGAGCGATGGAAAGTTCTCTGCGATGTTCTCCGTAGTGCTATGGACACAACTCCCTTTCTTTTTAGGCAATCTCACACGCGTAGCCTACGTACTCATCAATAACCGGTTGGTCGCGCACAATGGATTATCGTTTTTAGCCACGACGGGTGACCGCATCGCGAATGCGCGGAATTTGTTGTACATCTTTCTCGCCAGAATTGACCTGTTTTTACTTTGGCATCTTTTCTTGCTAGTGATGGGCGTCGCGGCGGTGACTCATTTCTCGCGCCGCAAGTCTACCGGTGTGGTATTGGCTTATTGGGTACTTGAAACGCTGATAATATTGGGCTTATCCGCCCTGTCCACCCGTTTCATCCCTAGCTAGTGTGTTATAAACTTATACAAATTCAGAATAATTTTACCGCCAAGAGCGCGGAGAGCGCAGAATTTTCTAGTTGATTGGTTACTAAGCTGCGGATATGATTTTTAATGAACGCTTACGATCGCGTATGACAGAAAAAGAGTTTTTTTCTTGCTCTTCTCCGCGTCCATTGCGTTCTCTGCGGTTAATCATTATGCAGTTTGCATAATTTCTGAGAAGAATTTGTCACTAATTATACTAATTAGCGCAAAAAAACAAAAAATAAGTGGAAATTCGTGCAATTCGTGGCAAAGAACTAAAAGAGACTGAAACCAACAAACGGAGTTCAACTATGATTACAGAACTAACCAACCGCGCTCGCGGCATCATCGGAGAGAGCAGCACTAAGGAACTGACGCGGTTCATAAAATTCGGCATCGTCGGCACCATCGGCGCGGTCGTCGATTTCGGCATTCTCAATTTCATGCACAAGATTATCGGCTGGGGCTTAGTCGCGTCGAACACCGTCTCATTCACCTGCGCGGTGCTGAGCAATTTCACCTGGAACCGCCTGTGGACTTTTCCCGAGTCTCGCGAACGGCCCATTCGGACGCAGTTGCCGCAGTTCGCGCTGGTCAACATCGTCGGCTGGGCGATTAACACGGGGCTGCTGGTCATTGTGAAAACCATTCTAGCGAACTTCATCTCCGACCCATGGGACTACAATCTCGCCAAAGCGTTCGCCATTCTCGTCGTGCTATTTTGGAACTTCGGCATCAACCGCGCCTGGACTTATCGGGGACTATAGAGCTTTCTCAAAGTCGCGCGGTGTGGATAATATGTCACCCTGAGCGCAGCGAAGGGTCTCGTTTTCCTGCTAATTTTATTCATCCTAATCAGTAGGTAACAATTATAGCATAAACGAGATGCTTCACTGCGTTCAGCATGACACTTTGAGAAAGCCTTATCGGGTATTATGAGAATCGGGATTGATTACACCGCAGCGGTGCGGCAGAGAGCGGGAATTGGCAGATACGCGCGCAATCTCATCGGGGCGCTGGCGGAGTTAGAGAGTTCGCACCAATATACCGCGCTGGTGGTCGGCGAAAAACCGCTGGGAGACCTCCAAATCAGCGAATTGCCCAATTGGCAAGTGCGCCGTTTTCCCTTATCGGAGCGCATCGCGACGATTATGTGGCAGCGGGCGCGATTACCTATGCCGGTCGAACTCATCATCGGCGCGATTGACCTGTTTCACTCGCCCGATTTCGTGCTCCCGCCGATGTTTTGCCGCCACAAGATTCTCACCGTCCACGACCTGAGCTTCTTTCGCGTGCCGCAGTACGCCCATCCCGCGCAGTGCGCTTATCTGGAAAAAGCAGTACCGCGCTCCGTGTATCGCGCCGATTGGATATTGGCGGATTCGCGAAATACCAAACGCGACCTGGTCGAATTGCTAAACGTTCCGTCCGAACGCGTCACCGTAATCTACGCGGGAGTAGAGGCGCGTTTCAAGAAAATCGTAGATAGCGAAATACTAGAAGCAGTCCGCGCCCGTTACAATCTGCCATCGCGGTTCATTCTGAGTTTGGGGACACTGGAGCCGCGCAAGAATTTCATCGGACTAATCAGAGCCTACCAAGAGCTTATTCAAAGTGTCGCGACGTTCGGTGACTATTCACTGGTAATCGGTGGGGGCAAGGGCTGGCTCTACGAAGAGATTTTCGAGACGGTAGAGCAACTGAGCCTACAAGACCGCGTGATTTTCCCCGGCTATATCGCCGACGCCGACCTCCCCGCGCTGTACAACCTCGCGGAGATATTCGTCTTTCCCTCATTCTACGAAGGTTTTGGCTTGCCGCCGCTAGAAGCGATGGCGTGCGGTACGCCGGTAATCACATCAGACCGCCCATCGTTGCCCGAAGTTGTGGAGGACGCCGCGTTGATGGTGGACGCATTGGATAACACCGCGCTTGCGCGCGCGATGTCCCAATTGCTCACCGACGCGGAGTTGCGCGCCGAACTGCGGAGACGCGGCATAGAACAGGCAAAAAAGTTCAAATGGGAAGACGCGGCGCGGCGGTTGTTGGATGTCTATGAGAAATGCAGCATTGATAAACGCTGAACGCTGAAACAGAGTTTTCTCAAACGTTCTACCTGGAAACCTGTATAAGCGGAGAAAGTAATACGCTAATTTAACCACTAAGTGCATCAAGAGCACTAAGATTTCTCCTGTCAATGATACTCATACGCGGTCAAAAACTATCATACGAAGCAAGATTTGGCTTAGTGTTCTTTGTGCTCTTTGTGGTTAGATTGTAATCATTTTAACCACTACTACTTTGGAAATGTCCTAATACTAAGAACTTAAAATGGCAGATTTAGAAGGATTGAAATTAGTTATTCCCTCACAAGATAAAGAAACTTCGCCGTTTTCTCCACCACCGCGAGACCGAAAGCACGAAGTGCCGCGCGATATCGCGCCACAACCGGAGCCGAAACCAGAGGAACCAAAGATAGAGATTGGAGAACCAGTTGTCAACGAGGAACCACTCTTCAGCGCGGTTGGTTACAGCACCGGCACCGCCGATATCGTTAATTTTCCATTTCTAGCCATTATCGGGCAGGAAGAGATGAAATTAGCCCTGATGCTGGCGGTGATTAACCCCGCGGTGAATGGTGTAGTGCTGATAGGCCCGCGCGGTACGGCGAAAACGACCGCCGTGCGCGGGTTGATAGACCTGATGCCCCCGATACGGCGCAGCATCTGTCCCTATGGTTGCGAACCTGAAGCTGCTTACGAACGCGGTTGGGACGCCATCTGCTTAGATTGTCAGGCGAAGCTGCGCGCCGGAGAGTCGATAACCTACGAAGACCGCATGAGATTGGTTGAGCTACCCTTGAACGCGCGCCTTGATGATGTAGTCGGAGGTATCAACCAACGCGCCGCTCTCGAACAGAATCGCGTGATTTTGGAACGCGGCATTTTGTCCTACGCCGACCGCAATGTATTATATATTGATGAGATTAACCTTCTGGACAACGTCATCGTAGACGCGGTGCTGGACGCCGCGGCGCAGGGACACTATACCGTCAGGCGCGGAGCACTGATTGATACTTACCAATCGCGTTTAACCATCATCGGTTCGATGAACCCCGAAGAGGGGCTGCTGCGTCCGCAGTTGATGGACCGTTTCGGGCTGCGCGTCTTTGTATGGGGACTGCGAAATACTCAAAACAGGCTAGAGGCATATCAGAGAGTACACGATTTCCACACGTCGCCTCACGCGTTTGTGACGAGCTACGCGGCAGAGACGGCGGAGTTGACGGAGGAGATTCGGCTCGCGCAAGAATTGCTGCCGCAAGTCGAACTCTCACCGGAGGCGGAACAGTTGACTATGGAGCTAATCGAATCGCTGCAAATCGCCTCTCACCGCGCCGAGATAGTCACCTTCGAGGCGGCGCGCACCTATGCCGCCGCGGATGGCAGATTACAGGTGACGCCAGAGGATGTCGCCAAGGTCGCGCCGTTGGCTCTGCAACTCCGCCGTAGCGAATTCGCGATAAAATATTGTGAGGAACGAAACCGGGAGCGCGAACAGATAGATGAAACAATCGCCAAAATCACCGCGAAGTACAAATCGACGAAATAGCAAATCAACAAATTGGCAAATTGGCAAATCGGCAAATCAGTATTTGACTGTTTTGATGTTTGTGTTCGTATCGCTTGCGGTGTGGGGCTATTGGGCGCCTTGGGTCGCGCATAAGACCGCCGCGCTGACACTCATCGGCTGGGACATGGGCGAGTACGTCAAATTCTTGGGCGAGGTGCGAACGGGGGAATTGCGCCTGCTGCGAGAGTTTTTCTATCTGCCGCCGTTGTGTGCCACGCTGATAATCTTGTTGACAGCCAGCGACTACACGCGGTGCATGGCGATGATAATCCGTTCCGTCATGCTCATCGGCGCGGGGATTCTGACTCTCGCGATATTACCATTCTTCCAGCCGCCTTTTTCGTATTATCTCAAATCGCTGCTCACCGCCGAACATCGTGGCCAGGCGTTGATGGTCGCGGTGGGGGGCGCCGCAATCGGGCTATTCCCGTTATGGTCGTTGTTATCTTACATACCGCGCCGCGTGCTCATCGTTGTTCTAGCAATTATCGGCGCATTCGGCGCGACGTGGCAGTTCCGGCGTACCATCCCCGCGTTAAACCATGTCTATGGCAAGCCGATTACGGTCGGGTGGGGAATATGGGTGATGATAATGGGATTCTGCGGAATAGCCATCATCGCGGTAATTGAGACGGTAAGAGGATACAGTTATGTTTCAGATGACCATTTTCAATAAAACTAATCATGGAAGATAAATACCTAAAAATACTTGAATTTCCGAAGATATTATCACAATTGGCTCAATATACATCCTTCTCCGCGGGGCGCGACCTCGCATTGAGTTTACACCCCTCGACCAAGCCCGAAGCTATAGAACGCGCCCTGCAAATGACTACTGAGGCGCGGCAGTTGCAAGAGGTCAAAACCAATCTCTCGCTGAGAGGGGCGCGCGATGTTCGACCATTGCTGGAGAAATCGGAACTTCACGCGATATTGTTACCACAAGAGCTTTTGGACATACGCGGCACGCTCAATAGCGCGCGCACGCTGCGAAATACGCTGACGCGGTTGAAAGATCAATTTCCGCTGCTCGGTGAGCGGGCGGAATGGATAGCGCCTTGTCCCAAAGTCGCGGAGGAGATAGCGCGGTGTATCAACGAGAACCGCATTGTGGTCGAAGATAACGCCAGTCCCCAACTAGCGAAGATTCGGCGCGATCTACAGATAACTCGCGATCGCCTGATGGACAAGCTAAACCGCATCATCTCCTCATCGGGGAGTGCCGGTTTTCTACAGGACGCGTTGATTACGGAGCGCAGCGGGCGCTACGTGATTCCCGTCAGAGTAGAGGCGAAAGGGCGCATCGAGGGAGTGGTGCACGATCAATCCGCCAGCGGCGCGACTGTCTTCGTCGAGCCATTGGCGACTGTTGGGCTTAACAATCAGTTGCGCCAATTAGAACTGGCGGAGGAACGCGAGATAGAGCGAATCTTGCGAGAATTGACCGCGCTGGTGGAGATGCATCACGAAGAGATCGAGCGCGATGTCGAGATTCTCGCTGAGCTAGACCTCGCGTTTGCCAAAGCGCGATACGCGGCAGCCCTTGAAGCGACCGCGCCGATAGTGACGAATGAGCCGAGCCGCAAGAGACGCCGACGCATCAAAGGGCGATGGCGCACTATTAGAGACAATAATAAACGGACGCTCGCGCTGAAAAAGGCGCGGCATCCTCTGTTGGATCCACAGACGGTAGTACCGATCGATGTATTCATAGAGAATGATTATCGCATTTTAGTCGTGACTGGACCAAACACCGGAGGCAAAACCGTCAGTCTGAAAACGGTGGGGCTGCTGGTGCTGATGGCGCAGTCGGGGTTGCACATACCCGCGGATGAAGGCTCTTCTCTGCCCCTGTTCGACGCGGTCTTCGCGGACATCGGCGACGAACAATCTATCGAACAATCACTGTCCACTTTCTCGTCACATATCAGCAACATTATAGTGATCCTTGAGAAAGCGACCGCGCGCTCTCTTGTGCTGTTGGATGAAATTGGTGTAGGCACGGATCCAGAGGAGGGCGCGGCTCTCGCCCAGGCACTGTTGCATCATTTCTTGAAACGCGGTGTTATGGGCATAGTTACCACTCATTACTCCGCGCTGAAGATTTACGCGCACGACACGGCGGGGTTGCAAAATGCTCATGTGGAGTTCGATCCTGAGACATTGGCGCCAACGTATCATCTGGTCATTGGACTGCCGGGGAGAAGTAACGCGTTGGCGATTGCCAGTCGTTTAGGAATGTCTGAGGAGATAATCCGAACAGCGCGGCAGTGGGTATCTACAGAGGAACTGGAAGTGGATAGTCTGCTAGATACGATTAAGCGCACGCGCGACGCGGCGGAGGAGGAGTTACAAAGCGCACAGATACAGCGTCTCGAAGCGGAAACTCAGACGCGCGAAGTGCGAAACTATATGCGTGAGATGGAGCGAGAGCGCGCCGAAATCATGCGCCGCGCCCGCATTGAGGTGATGTCGGAATTGGAAGGCATGCAAGAGGAATTATCGCGAATTCGGACAAAACTGAAAACGAATAATATCACCGCAGAGTGGGCGCGCCGCGCCGCAGATAGTGTGCACACTATGCACAAAGAATTGGCGATTCAGGAGGAGGAGATAGAAGCTCC
>CAZSIG010000194.1:0-7047 GCA_964606195.1 uncultured Anaerolineales bacterium | reverse complement strand
ATTTTTGTGAAATACCGTAATTGTGTTATAATCATTAGCAGTGTTTCAGCTAAGTGGTTCAGTAAAAAACAAATATAGTTGGTAAATAAGGAGGGTTAAATGGATTTCAACATGATGATAAACCGCGTGATACGCGCCGCGATGCTCGATGTAGACCTTTACGAGGAAGTGGAAGCCGATTCAAGCTTAAATACCGAGGCGTTGGCTATAGTGATCATAATAAGCCTCATCTCGGGAATCGGCACCGCACTGGGGCAACTGTTCGGCGAAGCAGGCATGGGGGGCTTTATAATGACCCTTATTCTAACGCCTATCTTCGCGGTAATCGGTTATCTAGTTTGGGCAGTGGTCGCGATGCTCGTCGGCACCAACTTTTTCGGTGGTACAACCGATTTTGGAGAAATGCGCCGCGTATTAGGCTATGCTTACGGTCCCAATATACTTGGCGTCTTCGGTTTTATTCCTGTCGTCGGGGGGTTAGTCAGCTTAGCAGGAGGTATTTGGGCACTAGTGACCGGTGTCGTCGCGATACGTCAGGCGATGGATTTTGATACTGGCAAAGCTGTCGTTACCGTTATCATTGGCTGGATAGCGATGTTCTTGATTATAATGATTCCAAGCTGTTTATTCGGCGGAATGGTAGGGCTACTAGGTTCCGCCGCGGGCGGCTAATCTTATAAAATCACTATAGAGACGCGAAAACCTCCCGCAGGTTCGGAACCTGCGGGAGGTTTTGATTCTACTCTACTCCTGCAACTCTCCTACCATACTCCACGCGCCCGCCCACGTGATCCTAACCTCCGCGAGTTCCCCTCGCCAATCACGTTTATCCTCAAAGAACACCAACTTGTTGGTGCGCGTACGTCCTCCCCACCGCCCTTTCCTACGCTCTTCCACCAGTATCTTTACAGTCTGCCCCACTAAAGGAGCATTTATTTCCGCGACGACGCGTTCCTGTAAATCCTCTACCATCTTTCGCCGCCGTTCTTTCTCCGCGACAGGGATATCATCAGGCAACCGCGCCGCGACTGTCCCGGTGCGCGGTGAGTACATCGCGACATGCACCACGTCGAAGCACATATCCTGTAATAGATTATAAGTGTTCATAAACTGCGC
This sequence comes from uncultured Anaerolineales bacterium, assembly GCA_964606195.1. GTDB lineage: Bacteria > Chloroflexota > Anaerolineae > CAZSIG01 > CAZSIG01 > CAZSIG01. Next base: position 5,931 of record CAZSIG010000194.1, on the reverse strand, counting down.
CTCCGTCTCTCCGGGAAAGCCGACGATAACATCCGTCGAAACGCTGACATGAGGTATAGCCGCGCGAATTTTATCTACGAGCTTTCGATAATGCGCATTATTGTAACCGCGCCGCATACGTCTTAGAATCTCATCATCTCCCGATTGCACCGCCAATTCTATATATTCGCAAACTTTAGGCAACTGCGCTACCGTTTTAATGAGCTTATCACTCATATCTTTAGGATGCGAAGTCAGAAAACGCAGTCGCCAGAGGTCGCTGATTTCATGCACTGCGGTTAACACGTCTGCTAAATCGGGCTTGTTGGGTAAATCGTGTCCATAAGAATCGACGTTTTGTCCCAACAGCGTAATCTCTCGCGCCCCTCGCGCCACCAAGTCACGCGCCTCCGTGACAATCTCATCTAAGGGGCGACTACGCTCCCGCCCGCGGCGGTAGGGAACGATGCAATATGTGCAAAAATTATTGCACCCATGAATGATGGGGAGGTAAACCGCGACGGGCAAAGCGGAAGAAAAACTGTCATCTGTCATTTGATATTGCCGACAGCAAGCGTGTGATGATTTTACAAAATCTATCACGCCATCCACATCAGCAGGCTTGAAGAAGGCATCTACATGCGGAAACCTTTCCCGTAAAGATGCTATATCACTATTCACCGCGCAGCCCATCAGAATGACTAACGGCGGCGCGGCGCGGCTTTTCAGCGGCTTTAGGGAACTCAACCTGCCCCAAACGCGTTGCTCCGCGCTCTCCCGCACGACACAGGAATTGAGAATTACTACGTTTGCGTTGAACGGCTTGTCAGTAGGCAGGTAACCGAGCTTCTCCAATTCTTCGGCGGCGCGCCGCGATTCTGCTTTATTCATCTGACAACCTATCGTCCAGATATGATATTTCATAAAGCGTAGTATAGCACATCATTTCATAATCGCCAATAAAAAAGGGGAAAGAGTATCTCTTTCCCCTCTTGTACCTATAGATCCATCCCACTAATAACTTTTGAGGAGTATGGGTAAGTAAACCATGTAAGGATAGTTCTTGAATAGTATGGGGAAATATACATAGTAGGTAGGATAATTCTTAGTTACTAAAGGCAAATAGTTATAATACAGGCATCGCTTGACGGTAACTCTCGTCGGCGCACTCTCTTCACCAGAAGGATTGATGACCACAATATCATACTCTCCAGAGGGTAAACCGCGCCGCCTTTGAGGAATACTAGCACGTAAATGCGTATCGCTTTGACGACTCACTACCGATATATTAAATTGTTGAACCGGGCTAACGCGTCTGAATTGAACTGTAGGAATAGCGGGATCAGGGTCGCGTTCATAACCCATTTCGAAATTCTCACCATAAATATTCAAATTCTGGTACCGCGTGCGCAGGTCATTGCAAACAGTAATAGGATCAATCTCAGATACCACAGGAAAGACTCCAGAGGGCATACTCACAAAAACCTCAACAGGGCCGAAAACATTGTTCTGCTCTCCCGCGGGGGACTCAAATAGCTCCAACCCAGTATTCGCTTGCGCAAACAGATAATGCCAACCTTGAGTGAGAGTCACTAGAGGCGTAGCACCTACTTTATACGGTTGAGTGGAATCTCTGGTCACTGTACCATTATAAGAAATGTTTTCTGTTATTGCCCAAAACGTGTTGATGCTACTATAAGTATCTGGAGTTATATCCTCTATCGCGGGCAAATTATAGTGGTCGTAATCATAAAGATCCATCCAAAAACCGTCAGCAGCGGGATCGCGATTATCAAAGCTCTGAATCGTCGCGCCTTGATTTTGCACCACTACGGAGATGACGACCTCTTCACCGCGCTGCGGATCAGAAGGCGAAGATGTAATATCAATAACGCGTAAATCTGGTATGGTATGATTAACATCATGCGCGGTATTGTCAAGGGGATCTGTATCCGGCGCGCCGGTAGCGTGGGCAATCTGGACGGTGTTAGTCAACAACGGAATTTCCACGCGGTCTATCTCTTGCACTTGCGCCGCGAAGGTTAAACTACCACTCGCGTTAATATCCAGAGCAGGCAATTGACAACTATAGTTTCCTCCTCCTTGATTTACCCAACAAGCTGACCCACCCGTATGCACCATACCATTGGGCAACAACTCCGTTAGAGTCACATCGGTAGCACTTTGAGAACCTTTGTTGCCATAATTGATCGTATATCGTAGTATATCTCCCGCGTGTGCCTCGGGGATGCTATCATCGAGAGTGACGAACAGATTGGGACCTGGACCATAGACCGGATCAGAATCATAGACAATATTGTTATCAAATTCGCGCTCTATGCCGTCGTCGCCAATGTCAACGGTATTAGTGATATAAGTGCCAATAGGAGTGTCTTCCTGTACAGTGACGCGAATAGGCACGGTAGCAGTTTCCCCCGCCGCGACCTCTCCCACATCAAAAGTATAAACCTTATTACCGCGATCTTGCCAGCCACTATTTCCCTCACCAAAACTAACCCAATCGGGCAAAGTTTCGGTTAAAACTACTCCGGTAGCTTTAATTCCATCTTCATCGTTATAATAACTTATACCATATACCACATCAACCGCTTGCGAATCGACTATTATTGCCGCGACGCCGTTCTCTTTACTAACTCGCAAATCGGGGCGGCAGACTGTTAGTGCCGCGTCTGATTCATTGTTAAATTCCACTTCCTCGGTCTCCGCGCCGCCAATATATGCCCACAATTGCAAATTTGTACATAAATCAGCGACGGGGATATCCTCGTCCACCAGCACCAAAAAACTCATGGAATACACCTCACCAACCGGCAAGCTGCCCACCTCATATACATAGCGATTCTGTCCTACTGAAGTCCATGAACCCACGTGAGAGAGATAATTCGGCAGAGCCGCGGTCAGTACCACGCCGGTAGCGACACTTCCTTCAAGACCAGAGTTTTGGTATTCAATCGTAAATGTCGCGATGTCCCCAGGACGTACTCTGGCTTGACCGGGGGCGCGGTTTAGCTCGATGGACAAATCTGGAGTTAGCACCACCGTTTCAACAGTATTGACATCGGTATCACTATTCGCGTTGGGGATGGTTTCTGACCCGATATAAACATAGTTAGTAAGCTGCCCGACCGCGTCATTAGCCACACTCACTACCATAGTAGTAGAGCCAGTCTCATCAGGATCTAAATCACCAATACTCAAAGTGTAATTGAGCGCGTCAATTGCAGTCCAGCCACTTGGTTGATAAATGGTATTGTCAGGGATAGTTTCAGTCAATATTACACCGGTCGCGGCGGTAGAGCCAGCATTGGTGTAATGTATCACATAAGTTATCAAATCACCGGGAACAACTTTGATCTGTCCATCGCTCTTGGAGACCTGAAGTTGAACCGGCGCGGGAATCTCATCAACATCTGTATCAATGTCCGCGATCGCCGCGTCATCAGAGCCAATGACCACCGTATTCACAAGTTCGCCCATCGCCTCCGCGTCTACGCTGACGCGCATAGTGGTAGAATTCGTTGCCCCAGCCGCCATCTCGCCAACATCAAAGGTATAAACGCGCCCACTCACCAAATTCCAGCCGTCTCCCTGATAAGTAGTCCCTTCGGGAATCGTTTCGGTCAAGGCCACACCGGTTGCGCTGACCGCGCCAGTATTGGTATAAACTATCATGTACGTGAGAATATCGTCGGGCTGCACCTCGACGCGTCCATCATCTTTAGAAACCTGTAGCGTAGAACTCAACGGAAGTACATCATTCACCACCGCCGCGCCGCTATTATCTCCGCCATAAGCGGAAGTCACGCGATAATCATCATTAACGATCTGCCCTTCGTTTACCGCCACAGTCACAGCAAAGGTGAAAGTTCCACTAGCGTTGCTGTCCAATGGCATGCAGGTCAATATCGGAGCATCATAAGTGCATTCTGTGGAAGCACCGACGAATTCAGTCCCATCTGGTACGCGGTCGGTGACAATGATGCCCGATAAAATAGTATTGCCGTCGTTGGTGTAATTAAGAGTATAGGTAATTGTATCTCCTAAACGAACCTCCCCCGCGGGCATCGCGGTCTTGGTGATGGTCAATGACACGGTAGCAGAAATACTATGAGTGATGATCTCCGCGCCTACCTCCTGCATTTCAGGGTTGACGATGAGATAATCACTATTGGCAATGTATTGAGCGTTCGCGGTAATAGGATCAGCAACGCGCGCCGTGAAAGAAACCGCGCCGGTTCCACCACTAAGCACGGTGCTCAACGGACAATTGACCCGGCTTATCTCCACCGTACAAAGAGGACTGCTGACGAACTCGGTGTGCAAAGGCAAAACATCGGTGATGAGAGTTTCTACCGCGTCATCAAAACCAGTGTTGCTGTAAAACAATGTATAGGTGATTAAATCACCCGGATGCACGAGCGCGCCGGGCAGCGGCGCAGCGGTTTTATCGAGGGCGAAAAGTATGGTGGAGACCATATCGACATTAGTATCTATATTATTGTCGAGGTTTACATCCTCGCCGTATGCCCCATCATAATCGATCGCGACGGTATTGGTCATGGGGCCTTTAGGCGCGCTGTCGGTGATCAGCACGGTCATAGTAACAGTTCGGGAAACACCGCGCGGCAGAGCTGGGTCGTTATAAATATAAATATGATCGGTTTCTACCACTTGCCAGCCTAAGCCGTTGCTGATATAGACCGTATTTTCAGGTAACGTTTCAGTCAATACCACGTTGTTGGCGGGGGTAGTGCCCTGGTTAAAGTACTCGATGGGATAATCAACTGTTTGCCCACGCCCCAACGCGCGCTCATCATCTCCATCATCCTTGATTACACCCAGTTCCACCGCGTTAAAAACCTCAACCGGGGGGGCATCAACTTCGTCATCACCAGAACTCGCATCATCCGCGCTGCCAATCTCTACATGATTAACCAACTCTCCCTCAGCTAGATCAGGAGAAACTTGAATAGAAATAGTAACTACTCCCTCGCCAGGATCCACCGTGCCCAAATCCAAACGATAGCGACGCCCGCCTATGTCAGTCCAGCCCGCGCCAGTACCGACACTACCATCGACAAAAGTGGTATCCTGCGGCAGCGTATCGGTCAGCACCACGCCCATAGATGCTCCGCCGCTGTGGTATCTGATGACATAGGTGATTAGATCTCCCGACGCGACGCGGTTCTCAGAGGGTAGTTTACTAACCAGTGAAATGTACGCGGAGGAAATATCAGTGCTGATGACAAATTCGTTATCATTGGTGGTAGACTCCTTAATATCAGCATCAGAATAGAAATGCTCCAGAATCACCTTATTAGTGATAGATATCACCGCCTCCGGGGAAACTTGCACAGTGAAAGTCGCGCGGCGTGAATTGCCCATCGTCGCGGGATCCCACGCTCCCAAGTTGCGATAGTAGGTGATACTACCAGTCGGCGTATTAACCCAACCCCCTTCTATGATGCTATCCGGCCCCGCGTAGCTGGTGTTAGCGGGCAAATGTTCGTATAAAAATAAGCGATCTATGGGGCGCACAACGTTGCCGCTGTAGGTGATATACACACTATAAGTCAAATAATCACCCGGCGCGACCTCCGGCATATGTGGCACTTTGACAATTTGGAGGTTATACCAGGTCAAGGGCAAAGTATGGTTGATTTCATTATTAGTCGGATCGGGCTCGGGATCCGTTAATCCTGTCATATCATACTGAATCTCCGCGTGGTTTACGATCTCATTTACATCTTCAACCTGAGTGAACACGCGGACGCGAAAGACGATGGAGTTATAATCTTCGACGAAATCTATCTCGGGAATGTATCGCGTATATAGGTTAGTACCCGTGACATAATTCCAATTACCCCCCTCATAAGTAGTGTATTCGGGCAAGGTCTCCGTAATTATCGCATCATAAGCCACTGAGCCAGC
>CAZSIG010000193.1:5475-7054 GCA_964606195.1 uncultured Anaerolineales bacterium | reverse complement strand
CAGCGCGAAAAATCTGCGAGAATCAGGTTAATCTGCGTTATTCGCGTTCGATTAACTACGCGTCACCAAATCGAGATGATCTCTACTCCAGTTGTCGCACCGTTTTACCCCCACCGCGCAGCCACTCCGCGAGGGGAGAACTCCCCAAGCCGCGCCCGTGATAGAGATAAATCGTACCGCAGTTGGTGCCCAGTCCGAGATATGCCAGCTCGCCTAAACTCGCGTGAGTGAAGACGCGGTATGCACTGTGACGCGGCGTATACGAAGCTCCTCCATTCCACCCATTGTGCGAAGTCATAATCGTCGCGTTCGGGTCATCGTGCCACAATGCCCATTGGCTTTGCGCCGCGGTGCCGTTCTCCGGCAACGTACCGCTGGCGATAACGATGGTGCGCGGCGGTACGCGGTGGGGATTGCAGACGGTGGGGGGCAGCGCCCAAACGCCATACGGCTCAGCGGATAGATTTTGGGCGTATAATTGCGAGACTTGAAAAGCCGCGCCACTCATCTGCACGTTCCAGCCGCGCAGTTCCCCAGAACGCATCGCGCGCACTATCGCAGCGTAGACCTCCTGCGTTTCCCCCAAAGCTCGCGTGCTGATTAGTAAATGTTTTTGTCCTTCTTGTACGTGTTGGGTTATCTGTGCGAGCAAACTGGCGCGATTATAATTCGCGTCTGCTGTCGGCAAATCGGTATCGTGCGCGTGAGTTCCTTCCATAAAAACCGCGTCGTATGTCGCGGTGGGTAAGCTAAATCCGGGCAAGCCGCCTACATCCCGCCCGCAGACATCACCTGTAATCAAAACTCGCGTGCCATCGATGGTCAAGTCTACCATCGCCGCGCCCCACAAATGCCCCGCGGGGAGAAAACGCACCTCCAGCCCCGGTAATTTTTGAATGTCTCCCGTCGCGGGCAAGGGCAGGAGGTGTTTAGCCAGTAGCGTTCTCAAATTAGCCTGTTCATCACCCTCCAACGCGGCGAGCAGCGTCGCGGTCTCCGGCGTCATTATCACCGGCACATTGGGAAATTCGTTACATATCTTCGCGAGATTGCCGATGTGGTCGTGATGGGCATGAGTTATGATGACCGCGTCCGGTATAGCTGATGAGCGCGTGTAACGATGCCCCGAATCAACAAGCACGGTGATGTTGTTATGTTTTAATTGCAAAGTCGCGTCCCAACATTCTATTTCCGGCAGGCGCGGGAGGGTGTTGGGCATGGGTGCGCCGACGCGTTCAACCCATTTTATGTTTGATACAAAAGGCACGAGCGACAGCGCGTCGTAATGTCCCGCGCGCACCAGCGCATCGGCAACATGCAACGGCAATCGTCCGCCTTGCAGATATTTACGAATAAGATCTTTTTCATCGGAGATTATAGACAATGGTTTCGTCTTGCTCGGTATATAATGTGTGGAGTAATTTGTACCACTGAGACACAAAGAACGCGGAGTTTTTTACATTACGCGTTAAATATTCACCGCGGAGCCGCTGAGAGCGCAGAGATTAACCTGAATGTTCCCCATTGACTAGCTAAGGCTTTCTAAAGTGGTCAGGTAATAGACTTTCTCAAAGTCGTC
>CAZSIG010000193.1:0-5375 GCA_964606195.1 uncultured Anaerolineales bacterium | reverse complement strand
TTCGTAATTACGCACGAGGTCGTTGTAAGTACGCTCTTGCTTGGACAGTCGCTTGCTCATCGCCAGCAAGTCTTCGGTCAACTGTTCCTTTTGTCCATCCAGCCTCGCGATTTCCGCGATGAGTTCATCTTTGCTTGTCAGCCGCTCTCGCAGGGTATCCAGCTTTCCTTGTAGCTCTTGCGCTTCGCGGCGCAATCTTTCCGTCTCCGCCACCGCCGCGGTGCGTTCCTCTCGCCGCGCCTTCAGGTCTTGAACCTGTTCCTCCATCTCCATGATTTTGATCTCTAGTTCGGTGGCGAGGTCTTCGCGGCGTTTTTTCTCATCTTCCCACGCTTGGAGGCGGTACTGCACGTTATCGAGTTGCTGTTGTGCATTGTCGCGTTTTTCTTGCAATCGCTGAATGTCCAGCGCCAAGCTTTTTTTCAATTGGCGGTGATTCTGAACGGTATCTCGCGATTTCTGCGCCTCACTTTCCAACTTCTCATTCTGCTGTCTCAGCCGCTCAAATTGCTTTTTAACGCGCGTGCGCTGTTCGAGGAGTTTTTGCTGTTCCGCTTTGATGCGCTGAAGTTCGCGTTCTTGGGCAGCTAAAGTCTTTGTTTGAGCTGCTAATTCTTGGTGACGCCGTTTCAACGCGGCTATAGATTTTTGCAACTCGCTTTTCTCCCCGCGCATCTGTGCCAATTCACGATTGCTGGATGGTGATTTTCGCGGCGCGGCGGGAGGACGTGCCGGTTTTCTCTTAGTAGGACGCCGTACGCGCATCTTGGGCGCGGGGCCCTGTACCTTGTGTAAAAAGGCTTTCATCGCTTCTTTGAAATCGGCTTCGCGGCTGAGTTCCAACGTCGCGGTGGCTTGTCCCTGAGTCAGTTCTAGAATGTTGTTGAGATACCATAACAGAATTAGAAAATCATCAACATCGGTTTCCACGATATGTTTACTGAGTTCCTTGCGCAGTTCGCGCAGGACACCGGGTGAAACCGTTTTATTATTGCGATGTCTTTTTTTGCTCGCTAAATCCCAAGCAGCTTTTTGTATATTTTCCATAGTGAATTTGGAGATAGTTTAGGGACGCGGATTAACGCGGATTTTCAGGATTTGCACCATTTATCTGCGTACATTCGCGTAAATCCGCGTCCTATTTCTTACACAGCATTTGAAATCAATCAATTCGCTAACCTAGATACGATTATCAGGATTGCTAGTGTAACTACGCCCATCGCGCCCAGCGCGTAGAGTTTGTAGATACGCGTCGGGACAACTAGGGCGAGTATGCCAAAGAAAGCGCAGAACGCGTAGTAAAACAGCACGACCTGCCGTTGCGAAAAACCTAAATCGAACAAGCGATGGTGCAAGTGGTCGCGCCCCGCGTGGGTGGGCGACCTACCGCGCCGCGAACGCTGCAAAATCAACCACGCGACGTCAAGTATCGGAATGCCCAGAACCAACAGCGCGGTTGCCACGCGCGCCCCGGCGATGATCGATAACGCGCCGAGCGCGAAGCCGAGAAAGTATGCCCCGCAGCTTCCCAGAAATATGCGCGCTGGATAGAAATTGTAAGGTAGAAACCCAACCAGCGCACCGAGCAACGCGGCGGGGAGCAGCGCCACGCTGTATTGCGCCTCGCGATACATGTGTATCGCAAATATAGCCGCCGCGATCGCGACCACGCCTCCCGCCAAGCCATCCAAGCCATCTAGCCAGTTGACGGTGTTCATCATGCCCATCAACCAAAAAACGGTGAGGGGCACTGTGATGAACCATGGAAATTTTATCTGTTGGTTGGTGAACGGGTTGTTGACGATTTCGATGAAAATCAGAAACGCGACGGCAATCAGGGAAACTCCGAACTGCGCCGCGAATTGCGGCAGCGCGGAGAATTGGCGTTTGTCGTCGTATAATCCAAAAATGAAAATGAACGTGCTGCCCAATAACAATCCAATGAGCCGCGTCAGTTCGTTCGGATCCTGCCGTTCGATGGGCAAGAATTGCGCGAATATAATGGCGATTACAAAGGCGATGTACAGGCTCACGCCACCGAGCCGCGCAATCTCGCCGCGATGCACACGGCGATTTCCGGGCACATCCATGATGCTATAGCGTCTCGCCAAGCGCGCCGCGCGGGGCGTTAGAAGCCACGAGATGCCAAACGCCCCGCCGAAAACCAACGCGCAAGATAGTAACTGCACTGACAATATTTTTCTCCTCACGTTTTACGCATCATTTTATCACTTGCCAATGGTTCGCTTTTATGTTACACTTTTGACAATGTATGTTATCGGGCTGACGGGCAATATCGGTACAGGCAAGAGCACTGTTTTGTGCATGTTGCAAGATTTAGGCAGCGCGATCATCGATGCTGACCGCGTCGCCCGCGAGGTCGTTGAGCCTCATTCGCCCGCCTGGCACGCGGTACGTGACCGTTTTGGGGAAGAGATTCTCCTCCCTGATGGACAATTGAATCGCGAGGCATTGGGACGTTTAGTCTTCAGCGATGCGAATGCGCTGCGTGATTTGGAAGCGATAATCCACCCCGCGGTCCTCTCCGCTATAGAGCAGCGTCTGGCGGAACTTCGTCGCAACGGCGCGCTGGCGGTGACGATTGAAGCAATCAAGCTCGTTGAGGGCAAGGTGCATCAGCTATGCGACGCGATTTGGGTCGTCACTTGTACCCCCGACCAGCAGCTCGCTCGTTTGACCGAGACGCGCGGCTGGACACCGCATAAAGCGCGGCAACGAATGTCCGCGCAAGCTCCGATTTCCGACCGACTCGCGGCGGAAAATGTCGAGGCTGATGTCGTCATCGATAACAGCGGCACTTTGGCGAACACTCGCGAGCAGGTACAATTTGAATTTCAAAAGACTGTCAAGAAATAATTATTCAACCACAAAGGGCACTAAGAAACACAAAGTTGCTTCGCGTTCTTGGCGGCTTAGCGTGCCCTACCCTTTTTTCAGGGGAATCTTTTCATTAAATCCCTTAGTGTTCTTGGTGGTCTTTGTGGTTAGCTTCTTTCTGATTCGGTTCAATGTTATAATTCCTTGAATGGAGGTGTGTTATGGCAAATGGCGTAACGGTGCGGCGTCCTAAACTGAGCGATGTGACGCCGATCACTGAGTTTATCCACCGCGTGAGCGGTAACGAGATTCCCGAAGATGAAGTGCAGGAGAAACTCTTCGGCGGATTTTGGGTCGCGGTCGGTAAAGATGATGAGATTATCGGCGTCGCGGGGTTGCAGGTCATCAATCTGGTCGCCTGTATCACCGATTTTTACACCGATCCCCCCGGACAAGAGGAGATCGGTACCCCGCTTCTGGACGAGCTCCTAGCTTCGGCGAAAGAACTAGAATGCGAGGCGGCGCAGATGTATCTCGACACAAATATGCCCGAAGATTTGACCGCGTTTTTACAAAAACAGGATTTCGTCCAAACCGCGCTGGATGAGATGAAAAGTCGCTATTGGAAAGAGATCGCGCAGGATTTTCTCGGCGAAGGGCAAGTTCTGATGCAGCGCAAGCTCAAAGATAGACCGACGATGCGCCCGATGTAATGGTTTAGACACTATCAACGACGCGGCTAATTATAACATTATTCCCCACTGCGTGCAACCGTTTGGGAAAATGTTTTTTTGCATTGTTGACCGCGTATAGACTTCCGAAGTTTGGGAAAAATTCGGAAGTCTTGTCATTTCAAAAAGTGACGGGCACCCTACCGATTTTTTGTTTGGCAAATTTCATCAGATTGTAGAAAGAGCGATCAGCAGTTGTCCGCCATAGTAGGTCGCGAGGTTAAGAGGTCTATACCAGCGGCGCGGTGACTTGAATTTGTTAATGGCGAGAATTACATCGGAGAGATAAAAGAGGATGGCACCGATACTGAGAAGAATCGCCTGCGTAAGGGAAAAAGTTGTGCCAAAGAGGGTTGAGATGGCGCGCCAAACCATGAAAGAGATGACCAGCGTGTAGAGGGCTACGGGAAATTTCATTTTCCCCAAGCCCGAATAGAGGTAGAGATATATCCCTACTGCTAGTGCAAGCAACAGCGCCGCGGTTATAACATCTTGCGGAAAGAAACCGTTCAGGACGACGAAGCCCGCGCTGTAGACGACATGCGCGGTGAGAAACGACACCAGCCCGATTATGAAGGCGCGGTCTGAGGTGAACATCAACGCCACATCGCCACCTAGAGAAAATATTAACCCCGCGATGACGAAGGTAGTGTAAACCGTGTTTGTGTTAGGCGAAACGAGCGCGAGTAGGGCGATACAAATAATCAAGATGGTGGAGAGCGGCTTGAAGACGTATATACCGCGCGCGTTTTTGTCCCACACCGATTTGATGAGTAGGCTCACAGTAACAAACACAATTGATACGAGGATCCAATGTAACATCTGTCTCGATTCCTTTTCGTTAAACTCGAACGGCGCGATAGGGATCGCGCCCTGCGCTATTTCGCGCTACATCAGAGCGCCATCCCTATAGCGTTTCCTTATTAATTTTTGCCACAATCTCCCCCGATGGTTGGGCATACGCGAACGCCATGTACGGAGTGTTATGGGTGAAACCGTAACCACCGCGCTTGTCTATCACAATCACCCCGCCCAGCCCCTGTACTCGCTGATCTAACAGATCTATTCCGATCTCTGCCGCGCTAGCGGCGGAGTGCTCTTGAAGCAAATCGCAGACAACTTTGCAAAGTACGATTTTCATAATTGCCTCACCCCAGCCTGTTGCTGAAGCCGCGCCGCGTTCGTCATCGGCATATGTCCCCGCGCCGACGATGGGGGTATCTCCCACTCGTCCGGGTAGCTTGCGCGGCGTGCCGCCGGTAGAAGTAGCTGCCGCGAGATGCCCGCGTTTGTCCAGTGCCACCGCGCCGACTGTGCCGCGCGGTAAGGCATCGAACGGGTCACGCGTGGAGAAAGAGGGATCGTTTTTGACTTCTTCGTAGAAAGCAAGTTCGCGCGCAGATAATAACTCCTGCGGAGCTAATTCGAAAAGTTCCATCTTGCGGGCAAATCGCTGTGCCCCCTCACTCACTAAAAAGCAGTGCTCTGTCTTTTCCATCACCAGACGCGCCGCGGTAATGGGATGTAAGATATTTTGCACGCTTGCCACCGCGCCGAAGGAGAGGTTCGTCCCATTCATAATCATCGCGTCCATCTCAATCTCACCCTGTGCATTTAGAACGGAACCACGCCCTGCATCAAAGGTGGGGTCTTCCTCCATGACTTTGACGGCGGCTTCCACCGCGTCTAACGCGGACATGCCCCCTTGTAACTTGGGAAATACTTCGGAGACCGCCCGGCGGACTCCCGCGACATGAGCAGCATGGAGTTCCGCGGGGATATTCCATGCTCCCCCATGAACGATCA
>CAZSIG010000192.1:0-7074 GCA_964606195.1 uncultured Anaerolineales bacterium | reverse complement strand
TTACGTTTCACGCATCACGTATCCCGTTTCACCAACAACTTCCCCAAACGCATGAATAGTTCCTCGACATTCTCGCCAGTCTTGGCACTGCTGGTGTACAACGGGGCATCGTGAGGTTGCGCGATTGCGGCTAAGTCCGCGTCGCTGACCACGCGTTCATTCTCTAAATCTACCTTGTTCCCCACAAATACCAACGGCGCGGCGCGATTGATCTCCAAGAAAGTTTTGGCGTACTCCTCCATTTTATCCAATGTGGGCTTACGCGTGAGGTCGCACACGATGATCGCCCCTGCCGCGCCGCGATAGTAATTCAACATCGCGGAGCTAAACTCCTCCCCGCCCGCCAAGTCCCAAATCAGCATATTGAGCGCGGGCGGTTTGCCCGCCAGATCCAAATTCAACGCCTTGCGGCTGATCTTGACGCCGATGGTGCTTAGATACGAATCATCGAACTTATCATAGACGAATCGCCGAATCAGACTAGTCTTGCCCACCGCGAAATCTCCCAACAGGCAAATCTTTTTGTTTAACATATTTGTTATTGCTCCTCTTTATGAGTATAGGCACCGATCAACGCCCCGCGTAAGGTGCGCACCGCGTCATCTTGACTCCACTGCATACCGTCGTAGTTGCGCAGCCGTTGGTGATAATCGCGATGCAAGGCGGAAACTACATCACGCAGATAACTCCGAAATCCAGAGGGTGATACACCTGAGACGACTATCGCGATATAGGCGTACTGCCCCGGCTCCAGCATGATTTGGTAATCTCCATATTGTATCTCATTCAGTTCTCCCTCTTTCCCGCGCCCGAACGAATCGCGCGCAAAATCGCGAATCGCCGTCAACATGCCGCTCACCAAATCGCTATCGGAGGTTTCCTCTTCGGTGTGTGATAAATGCGCGATGAGCAAGCCAGACTCGCGGTGAATAAAAAAGACCTCCTCCACGCTGAAGGGGATAGACTGCCGAAAAATCAAATCGCTCTGACTTACCCCGCGCAATCGCGCGCTCAACATCGACAACTGCGAACGGACATCGAGGGTGCGGCGCATGTTGTTATCGATGTTACGCGCCAGATCGCTGATCGCTTCTGTAACTGCCTTGCGAATAGTTTGCCCGATGACCGGATAGAGTGCGTCGGCGACGTCGTCTTTAGCATCGCGCACCTGAGAGCGAATCGCTTCGCTCATCACTGGCGCGATGGCTCCGACGAAATCGTCTTGCGAATCGCGTATCTGCACGCGAATCGCGCCTCCTAACAGCGGAGCGATCGTTTCCGCCATCTCATCTTTACCTTCGCGTATCTTCGCCTCTAAAATGTCGCCGATTACGGGACTCATAATGGCAATGAGTTGCGCATGGTCCTGTGTCTGTATTCTCAGGCGCTCGAGTTCCGTTTCCAACTGCGCAACGCGGCGTTTATAGCCGGGCAGCAGCAGGTTCTCCAACATCGCCAGCGCGTCGTCCGATGCCAACTGTGCTTCCAGACTCGCGGGAGTAACTTGCGGCGGCGCGAGTTCGGGGCGCGTCTCTGGTTGTTCCTTCGTCTCCTGTGTCACCGCCGCAGCGTTAGTATCAGCCTTTACGCGCTCGGTCACAGATGCTTGTTCTGCATCAGCAGGTGCTACATCGCGCCGCGCCACTTCAGGCATCTCGCGTGCCTTCAACGCGGGGGAGTCATCTTCAGGAACGATTCGTCTCTCCGCCACGGGGGTTTTATGTGGTTGTAATGGTGAGGTTTCGCGGTTTGGCGTGCCTACGCGCTCGTCTCCTCGCTGCGCAGTCGTTCGCCGATCTCGATGAGCATTTTGCCTAGATCGAACCGCGATGCCTTGTTTCCCTCCAGTGCCTCAATCAACGTCCTAAACTCGCGGCGCATGGTGTCGTCCCGTTGCCGCGATTCTGTCTGCACGTTGCGAATCCGCTGCTCGTGGTCGGCGGCTACTTCGTCGACGCGGTCGTTTAACTCCTTACGCAGATTGAGGATTTTATCCGTCAACTCGTCAACTTGCTCATTCTGCCGCACGGTCAATTCCTTCTGAACTTCGCGCAGTTCATGCGTCTGTTCTTTGGTTTGAGTCGCTATGCGGTCCGTCAAGTCCTTCTGCATATTGCGAATAGCGGTGCTTTGGGTATTAGACAGTTGTTGCATCTTATCGTTGAGTTCCTGCCGTAATTGCTGCATCGAATTCTCTAATCGAAACGATAGCTCTTGCAACCCGCGCTCGAACTCGCGCGATTGCGAGCCGAACAATATCTCGCGCACCCGTTCCACTTCATTAGCTGCCGCTTCTTCGGTGGCGGGAGTGGGCGGACGAACTGGCGCGGGGGGCACAGTGCGCTGCGGTGGCGCGGATTGCCCGGACGGCGTTCCCGCACCCGCTTGATTCTTCCCATGATTTCTGTTTTCTTCTGGATTCTTAACCTCCATTTGCGGACCCTCCTTTGTTTTTTGCTCGACGGCTATTGACCGTTCAAGACATCTAATAACCGCGTATGCACTGACCAATCAACAAATCAAAAATCACGACTCGCGGTTGATAAAACCAGTTGAAATCTATTTTAACATCTATCTAAGACATTAGCAAATAGTAAACGCGAATCTAGCTACCTGACACTTTGCTGTCTCACACCGCGCACCCTGTGAGTGAACTCACGGTTGTTATGAGAAACGCGCTGAGGCGCGTTATGCCGAACAGGCTTCAGCATGTTTTCGGTAGCCGCGCCGAGTTCACTCGGCGAACAGCGGCGCGGTCCGAATCAGTGTTCATCAGTGTAAATCAGTGTCCCATATTAAGCTCACCGCCCGTAATCGGAAGCACCTCTGGAACCGCGTCCGCCGCGTCAACTTCCTGCGGCACTGCTGTCGGCTGCGCGGCTACGGTCAATGTAATTCTTTCAGATGACGCGATACTACCGCTATCAGCATCGGCGATAGTAGCAAATATCACATACTCTCCCGCGTCGAGGGCTTCGTCTAAAGTCAGTTCCCAATTACCAGAGGTATCGGCGGTGACGGCGCCCAACAGTAACGGCTCTCGATACACCTGCACCTGCGCGTTGGGCAGCGCCGTCCCCGCGATTTTGAGCGGCGCGTTCGGATCCTCCGCGTAATACTCCGATTGCGCGATGGCCGGCGCGGGCGGTGTGGGGCTGGGCGTGATAGTCGCGGTCGCGGTTGAAGTAGGGTCGGGCGTCGATGTGGCGGTGATGGTCGGTGTACCGGTCGATGCGCGCGTAGCGGTGGGTTCAGTGGTGCTAGAGGCGGTTACGGTGGGAATATCAGTAGAAGTTGCGGTCGATGTTGGATGCGGAGTTACTGACGCGGTTGCCGTAGATGAGGGAGAAGCAGAGGGCAACGCGGAGGGCGAAGCGCTGATTTCAATCTCAGCTTGAGTGCTCGAGGTGAATTGCGGCGTGGCAGTCTCTCCCACCGCGATAGAAGGCGCCGGACGTGAAGCGGGGCTCATTCGGACGCGCAGAAATATTAACAAGAAAAAGAGGATGAGCGCGGCGATAACCGTCACGAGCTTTTTCGTGTATGTTCCATTGCGCACTACGCGGCGCGGTTTGCCATTGTCTTCGCTTGTTCTATCCATCTCTCTAACTCCGCATACGTGCCCGCGCCCGCCCCGGCGATCTCGCGCAGATGCTCCGGCGTGGTCGCCGCGAGCTGCGCGTAACTGTGAATGCCCCCGTTGTAGAGCTGCGTCCACATTTCTTGATCAATACCCGCGATCGCGCTCAAATCATCGGGATGATCGCGCATATATTCGTTGAAATCGGTCTGTACGCTGGTCAATCGCGCCCTCTGTTTCGCCAATTCGTCTTGTGCGCGGTCTAGCTGCAACTCTCGCTCTTCCAATTTAGCCTCCGCGCGTCCCAGCTTGGCGATGAGGTCATCATGTTCGATTCTGAGATTTTTGAGTTCGGTCTCCTTCGCGTTTAACACGCGTTCGAAGACGGACGCGCTCTCCGCGTCGATCTCGCTCGCCCCCGCGTCTTCGAGAATGGTCACACCGGCTTGTTTGGCGCGCACCTTCCACCGCGTCAGGTCTAGCCACCATTCGATCAACCAGCCGATTATAAACCCAATCACCGCCGCGATCGCGGCTATAACAACGAACTCATTCATGATTAACCCTCCCTTCTGAAAACTAAAGTTTACAAGACTTACGCAAATTTAGCATAATTTTACCGCCGAGGGCGCGGAGAACGCAGAGTTTAGTAAAAATTCGTGAGATTAGTGGCAAAAAATCAAACTGTGCGTCAAGCTAACCGCGCGAATTTTCAAAAAACCGAATTCAATCGATCACTATCACTATCAACGTCAAATCATCGTGTTGTTCCGCGTCACCCACGAAACCGCGCAGGTCTTTCAGAATCCACTCTTGTATCTCCGCCGCGCGACCGCGCGGCGCGGTCGCCACACACTCCGTCAAGCGGTCGAAGCTGTACATTTCCCCCGCCGCGTTCGTCGCCTCCACCACGCCATCGCTGCTCAGAATCACCACATCACCGGAGACGAGGTCCTGTCGCAATTCGGTGTATTTCACCCCGCCCATCATTCCCAACGGCAAGCCGGCTACGTCCAGCCACTCCACCGCGCCGTCGGTACGCCGAATCAGCGGGGAGATTAGCCCCGCGTTCGCGGCGTACAGCGCCCATTTTCCTTGTAGCTGTTCCAAAATGATATAGATCAACGCGGTGTTCATTCGATTACGCCGCGTGTGAGAGCGCATCTCCTCGTTGAGTCCTGCCAACAACGCGGCGGGGGCAATCTCGCGATGAATCTCGGTCGTCAACAGGCCGACCGACAATGCCATCATCAACGCGGCTTCCATCCCCTTGCCCGATACATCCCCCACCGTGACCCCCAGAACTCCTTCGGCAAATACGAAGTAATTATAAAAATCGCCCCCCACCTGCCGCGCCGGAATCGAGGTGTTTGTGATGTCCAACCCTGGTATCTTTGGAGCAACGTAAGGTAACAGGCTGACCTGAATCTGCCGCGCGGTCTCTAATTCCTGCTCGATACGGGCGCGTTCCCGCTCGACCCAGCGCGCGTTATCGATGGCGATCGCCAGTTGCGCCGCGATAGTCTGACAAAGCTCGATCTCCGGCAGTTCGAAGTGGCGCGGCGCGGTGGTGATGTCCAGACTGAACGAGCCGATGACGCGATCTTTGATAATTAGGGGGACGATGAGGATCGACTTTATTCCCAAAGAGCGCATCACGTCCCACACCTTCGCCATGCGCGCATCGTGCTGCGCGTCGTATATCGCCTGTGGTTGCGCGGTCTCGATCATCTCCAGCGACGCAGTGTAACCCTCTAAGGGAATGTGTATACCGACCGCGTTCTGCGCGGGATACTCCGCGGCTACTTCGCCGTAGGTGTAAGTTTCATCGAAAAGGAGCACGCCGCTATGTTCGGCGTCGAAATTCTCCACCAATTTTTGGCACGCGGCGGTCAAAATGGTGGGTAAATCTAGGGTAGAATTTACGGCGGTAGAGATTTCGTGCAGTAAGGTGAGCCGCCGATTGCGTTCCTGCGTCGCGGCGTAGAGCTGCGCGTTGTACATGGAGATGGCAACCTGCGAGGCGAACGCGAAGACGGTCTGGGCGTCATCTTCGGTGTAGGCTTCGGCGTCGCTGCTACCTATGCCGAGCAAGCCAATTGGCTTATCTTGTACCAAAAGCGGCGCGTTGATGAACGATCTAATATCCGGTGTCTCTGCTCTAAATTGCCACCGCGCGTCGCGCGTCACATCGGAGATCAGCACCGGCTTTTTGTTTTGCAGCGCCAGCAGGTTGAACGGGTACTTCGCGGCGAGAACAGTAAATCTCTCCGTCATATCCCCGCCCTTATTCCGCCCCGCGACGAAGGTTAGTTTATCTTCGTCCAAAAATGTCACGGTCGCGTAGTGATATGTAACCACCTGCTCCAACTGCGTCAAAATCAAATCGAGCACTTTCTGTTGCTCCAGCGTGCTGCTGGCGATTACCGCCACCTCGCGGAGTGTGTCGGATAGGCGGCGTTTTTCCTGCTCTCGCTGATACGATTGTTGCAACAGTTCGTTACGTTCGCTCAACTTGGCGCGTAGCAACGAGAGTTCGTTACCACGTTGCACGCTGCGCTGCACCACTTCACCCCATTGCGTAATATCTTCTACCAGATGAACCAAGCCGACGATTTGCCCGGCGGCATCGCGCAGCGGTAGGTCGGTGATATTCAGGTAAATCGTCTCTCCGGTCGCGGTCTCGCGATTGACCCATTCCAAGCTCAGGCGCGGTAAGTTCCCCGCCAGAACCTCTTGAAGAGTATCTTCGTAACCAAACAGTTCAGGAAATAGGTTGAGAAGGTCTGTTCCTATGTAGCGAGTTGTATCATCATCTACGTCATCGCTAAAACAACAGCCGGGTACGTACGTGCTGGTCTCGGTAATGCGCAGTTCGCGGTCGACCAGAATATAGGCATGTTTTTGTTCTTGCATGATGGCGCGCAGCACATGCTCATTCACGCGTGGTCACTCCCCAAAGTATTAGTCTCCCCATCGTGTCGAACAGCAAGTCCACATTGTCATCGGTCTTCGCGCTGCTGGTGAAATGGGGAAATCCGTATGACGCGGCGAATTTCGCGAGTTCATCTTCGCCAAACTGTGCCTCATCGCGCAGGTCGTTTTTATTGGCAACCACGATTATCTTCGTAATCGGGTTCACTCTCTGAAACGCGGTGATATGCCCCGCGAGGTTATACAGGGTATTCACGCGCGTCAAATCGCACACCATCACCGCGCCCGCCGCGCCGCGATAGTAGCTGCTCTGCATTTGATTAAACTCTGCCGCGCCGCTCAAATCCCAGAGTATCAAATTCAAGGTCTTCTGGTCCGTTCCCTGAGTCAGGTTCAGCGACTTGCGACTCACCTTCACGCCCAGCGTGCTCAGATAGCGGTCGTCGAAAAGGTCATAGACGAACTGGCGCACAAGGCTCGTCTTGCCCACCGCGAAGTCGCCCAACATGCAAATTTTCTTTTGTACGACAGTAGGGTTACTCATTTGTTTTCCTGTGCTT
>CAZSIG010000191.1:0-7121 GCA_964606195.1 uncultured Anaerolineales bacterium | reverse complement strand
CGTCCTCAGCGTGCTCTGCGGTAAATTGTAGTGCGATTTTGCGTAAGTCCTAATAGATATAAGGAAGGGGGAATAACGGCTTCGCGAAAGGAGAATTTCTTATGGTCGCGATTAGGAGATACGCTCGGTTATTAACCAAGTTTTACTATCGGCTCACAGAGCCCGCGCCCTCTATTCAAGAACGAGACGATCGTCATCAATCGCAAATGTTTGCCGCGCTGTTAGTATTATCGATTCCCCTAGTGATATTAGCGAGCGTAGTTTCGCGTATGTTTAACCCTTCCGTGCTTATCTGGCAAGACCTCAATTTTCTCCTAGGGATAATCACAGCTATATCCCTAATGATTGCATACTTCATCAATCGTTCCGGACGATACAAAGGGGCTGCCATCTTTACGGTGGGAGCCATCTCTGTGTTTGTCTTTATCGCCGCGATCCCCGCCAGTGGTGTTTCCGAAGTGAATCTGCTCTTTTATCTGATCTTGCCGGTGCTGCTTGGGGGAATCTTCCTCTCAACGCGAGATACCGTTATACTCATCGGAATCCACGCGATTGGAATGTTGCTTTTCCCCCTATTTACTCCTAAGGTAAATCTTTCAGATATCATAATTTTCCCTATCGGACTTGAGCTTCTGCTATCCTCATTAGTTTGTACGGCTATTCATTATCGTAACTCGCTGGAATTTGAGAGAAAGACTTCGCTGGTCGAGAGTGAAGAACGTTACCGCGCCATCGTTCAAGATCAAACCGAGTTTATCTGTCGCTCTCGCCCCGACGGAACGCTCACTTTTGTGAATGAGCCTTATTGTCGTCATCTCGGTAAGACCTATGAAGAACTCATTAAGCATAGCTTCGCGATGTTCATTCCAGAGGAAGAGCGCGCCGCAGTTGAGGAGAAAATGTTCTCTTGCAGTCCGGACGTACCTGTCATCACTTACGAACATCGCGTTTTGATACCCGATGGGGAGGCTCGCTGGCATCATTGGACCAGCCGCGCTATATTCGATCACAAAGGCAGGTTGATCGAATTCCAATCGGTGGGTCGTGACATCACTGAACGTAAAGAGGCAGAAGAAAGATTGCAAGAATCTAAAAACAACTTAGAAAAAACGCTCAGCACTTTAGATAACAAACTAACAGAGCTGAAGGCGCTCCATCACATCGCGGCGTCTATGACCTCTAGGTTGGAGATCAAAGCATTACTGCAATTTATTGTGGAACGAGCGCGATTATTGGTAGATTCTTCCAGTTGTTCAGTTCTATTGCGAGACGAAGAGACGGACGAATTGATTTTCGACGCGGCGGTTGACCCGATCGCCGGAATGCGGATTCCACCGGATCATGGCATCGCGGCGCGTGCCCTGCGCGAGCGCGCCCCTCAAATCATTCATGACGTGCGAACAGATGAAGATCATTACAACCAGATCGCGCGTCGCACCAATTTGCCCGTTCGCTCCTTATTGGTGGTGCCGCTATTCGTCAGAGATAAGGGGATTGGTACTTTGAACGCGATCAACAAGCATCATGGCTACTTCGACGAAAGCGACAGCGATTTGTTAATGACTATGGGTATTCATGCCGCCATCGCTATCGAGAACGCGCGGTTGTATGAACAAGCGCAACAAAAGATCATCGAGCGAAAACAGGCGGAAAATGCGCTGCGTGAATCGCACAGATTTTTACAGTCCACCCTCGACGCGTTATCCGCGCATATCACCATTCTGGACGATTCGGGGGTCATCGTCGCGATTAACGCCTCATGGCGCCATTTCGCGGATGCCAATCATCTGCGATGGGCAGATTACGGAATAGGACGGAACTATTTGGAGATTTGCGCCTCAGCTTTTGGTGAAAAGGCAGATGGCGCCTGGGAAGCGGCTACAGGAATTCGCGAGGTCATTATGCACCAGCGCAAAGAGTTCACGATGGAATATCCTTGTCATAGCCCCACTAGAAAAAGATGGTTTATGATGCGCGTCACCCGCTTCAAGGGGGAGGGTCCAGTACGCGTAGTTGTATCGCACGAAGATGTCACAGCGCGAAAACAAGCGGAAGTGAAACTACGTGAGAGCGAAGAACTCTTTCGGCAACTAGCAGATAATCTCCCCGGTGTCGTTTGGTTGAATGATCCGGGAATGACGCATACCTACTATATCAGTCCGGGCATTCAAGATTTATACGGAGTCACACCTGAAGAGGAATGTGAACACCCCGGAACGTGTATAAATTCGATCCATCCTGATGACCGCGAGAAGGTAATGCCAATCATAGAGCAACAGAAACGCGGACAAGCCACCAGTGTGGAATACCGCGTGGTTCAACCAGATGATTCTGTGCGCTGGGTGTTGGACAGAGCATATCCTATCCGTGATGAAAATGGTGAAGTCTACCGCGTCGTAGCCATCGCGATCGATATTACGGCGCGTAAGCGAGTAGAAGAGATGCTTCAAAAACAAACCACCGCTCTCAATGAGCGCGTCAAGGAATTGAGATGTCTCTACAGCATCTATAAACTCTTGGAACGGCGCGATGCTCCGTTGAATACACTATTTCAAAATATAGTCGATCTTATCCCCCTGGGCTGGCAATATCCCGATGCCACTTGTGCGCGCATCCTGCTTGATGATCAAGAATTTAAGACAAGTAATTTTGCTGAGACCGATTGGAGTTTAAGCAGCGATATCGCGATAGGCAATGAGAAACTTGGCAGTGTAGAGGTCTATTATCTGGAAGAGAAACCGCGCAGCGATGATGACAGCCTCTTCTACTCAGAGGAGGAAGATCTGCTCGATGCGATAGCCGAGCGCGTGAGCGAGGTCATTCGGCGTAAGCGCGCCGAAGATGCCTTACGCGAGAGCGAACAAAGATATAGTTCGATGATTAACGAAGTGTTGGACAACGCGACGGTGGGTATATTTATTCTCGATGCCGACTTCAAGGTTGTCTGGGTGAATAGGGCAATAGAACGGTTCTTCAATCTACACCGCGAGAGTATTATCGGAGGGGATAATCGCCAAGTTGTTCGCGACCACCTTCAAAACGTCTTTGAGGATTCCGCGGAGTTTACACAAAGGGTTTTGGCAACGTATGAGGATAATTCCTATATCGAATATTTTCAATGTCATGTACTGCCGCTTAACAAACGGGTGGAGCGGTGGCTGGAGCATTTGAGTCAACCTATTATGACGGGGCTTTACACCGGGGGACGCATCGAATTCTATACCGATGTCACGGCGCGTAAGCATGTGGAGGAGGCACTGCGGGAATCGGAGGAGAAATGGCGATCGTTGGCAGAGAACGCGCCAGACACCATTTTTACTGTGGATCGTGAGGGGAAAATCACCTTCATCAACCGCGTACCACCGGGTTTAACTGCCGAAGAGGCATTAGGAACAAGCCTCTACGATTACATCGCGCCGGAGTATGTGGAAACGGTGCAGCAGTCA
This sequence comes from uncultured Anaerolineales bacterium, assembly GCA_964606195.1. Classification (GTDB taxonomy): domain Bacteria; phylum Chloroflexota; class Anaerolineae; order CAZSIG01; family CAZSIG01; genus CAZSIG01. The sequence goes on along the minus strand of CAZSIG010000191.1, from coordinate 3,675 downwards.
GTCGAAGGTGTATTTCGCACCGGAAAATCGGATTATTACGAAATCTCCGCGCGCGGTCCTTATGATGAGTATTCTTGGTACTCAACTCGCTTGGGACCGATTAAACGCGATGACGAGGTAGTTTCTGTGATACTGATCACCAGAGACATCACCGAGCGAAAGCGAGCAGAAGAATTGCTGCAAGAGAGGGAACAAAAATTCCACAGCGTTATTGAGAAGTCAGGTGATGGTATAGTTTTGACCAATGAACAAGGTATTATTACAGAGTGGAACCAAGCCGCGGCGCGAATTTTTGGACTGAAACAAGCCGAAGTAGTGGGGAGGCCGATTTGGGAAGTGCAATATCAGCTAACTACCGCGAAAGAAGAGGTTACTCTCCGCCAGCTTAAAGCTGCTTATGACAAGTTGTATGAGAGTGGTCAATCACCTTGGCTAGAGGCTTTGCAAGAATCAGAGTTTGTTCACTCTGACGGAACGCATCACAGTGTTCAGACTTCCTATTTCGTCGTTAAGACGAATAGAGGATTCATGGTCGGTAGCATCAGCCGCGACATTACAGAACAGAAGGAAGCGGAGCAGGCGCTAGAGGAAGAACGCGCCTCGCTCGCCTTGCGAGTTTATGAAAGAACCGCGGAATTGAGTAGAGCTAACGCGGAGTTGGCACGCGCCGCGCGCTTGAAAGACGAATTCTTAGCCAACATGAGTCACGAACTGCGCACTCCCCTAAACGCGATCATAGGGTTAACCGAAGCGTTGCAAGAACAGGTTTATGGAGAATTGAATGAAAAACAGCTCAAATCGGCGCGCACTATATTAGAGAGCGGTAATCATCTATTGGCTCTGATTAACGATATTTTGGATGTCTCCAAAATAGAAGCAGGTAAGCTAGAATTGGAACTGGACGCGGTGTATGTTAGGGATGTCTGCCGCGCCAGTTTAGGATTGATTAGACAAACAGCACACAAGAAGCACCTCCAGACAGACTTCGAATTAGACGACGCGGTAAAGGTGATTCGCGCGGATGGACGGCGTCTGAAGCAGATTTTGGTAAACTTGTTGAGCAACGCGGTTAAATTCACTCCCGACAAAGGGCATATCGGCTTGGAGGTCGTGGGAGACGCCGAGCAACAAGTAATTCATTTCACCGTTTGGGACACTGGAATCGGTATTCCACAAGACAAAATGGAGCGCCTATTTAGACCTTTTGTGCAATTAGATAGTACCCTTTCGCGACGTTATTCGGGAACAGGTCTGGGGCTGGTGCTGGTGCAACGATTAGCCGATATGCACGGGGGAAGCGTCTCGGTGGAAAGCGAGGTGGGAGAAGGAAGCCGTTTCACAGTCTCGCTACCGTGGAAAACCACCGAAGGCCCGCCCTGGCTCGTCGCGGGAGATTCTGGAGAGGGAGGCGCGGCAGAAACATCTTCTATCAAGATTACGTCGGAGGCAATCATTTTATTGGTAGAGGATAACGAGAGTAACATAGATGTCATCTCCAGATACCTGCGAACTAAAGGGTATCGAATTAATATAGCCGAGAGCGGCGCGGAGGCCATCTTGAATATCTGGGAGGAACGCCCCGATGTAATATTGATGGATATTCAGATGCCAGATATGGATGGCTTGGAAGCGACGCGGTGTATTAGAGCAGATGTTAATTTGGCAGAGATACCTATCATCGCCATGACCGCGTTGGCGATGCCCGGTGATCGTGAGCAATGTTTGAAGGCGGGCGCGAATGATTATATCAGTAAACCAGTCAGCTTGAAGAAGTTAGTGGAGATGATAGAAGCACAACTTCATCAAGATTTTGAAGATGATGATGGGGGCAAGAATGGAAAGGAAAAATAAAGTTTTAATTGTAGATGACGAACCGGGCGCGCGCGACGCGCTAGGAGCATTTCTGTTTCGCGAAAAATATGAGATAGCCTTTGCTGCTAGTGGGCAAGAGGCTTTGGGCAAACTGGATCAATTTGAACCAGATGTGATCTTGTTGGATGTCATGATGCCTGATATGGATGGTTTTGAGGTCTGTCACATAATCAGAGAAAATGAGCGATGGCGGCACATTCCCGTGATCTTGGTTACCGCGCTGGATCACAAGGAGAACATGATACAAGGACTCGAAGCAGGCGCGAATGAGTTTCTAACTAAGCCGGTGAACAGTGTTGAACTGCGAGCGCGAATGAGAGCGATGCTGCGAATGAAGAAACAGTATGATGAACTACAAGAAGCGATGCAACTGCGCGAAGATTTGGCAAATATGATTGTGCACGACATGAAAAACCCTCTGACCACTATTCTATTGGTCACTGGACTTTTACACGAAAAACAAGATATCACCATCGATGAAATGCACGAATATATACAGGAAATCGAGATACAAGCGCGGCGCGTGACCTCGTACTTCGACGATATGCTGATAATGACAAAAATGGAAGCGGGCAGATTTCATCTGGACCGCACTATGATTGATGTGCATCAAATGGTTTTAATGACAGAGCGAAATCACCGCGTATTGGCTCAATCGCGAGGTATTAACTTGGTTGTAGATAGTCCCAAAGAAAAGAGGTTGATTGCCCTCGATGTGCCTTTATTTCAGCGCGTTTTGGATAACTTGATTTCGAACGCACTGAAGTTTTCACCCCCGCATAGCACCGTTACTTTATGCGCGGAGTATCTACAAGAAGCAAACACAAATGGACATTCTGTACGCATCAAAATCATAGACGAAGGTTCAGGCGTTCCCAAAGAATACCGCGAACGTATCTTTGACAAGTTCGAGGTTGTCACGATGAAGAGACGCGAAGGTGTGCGGCAATTTGGCTTAGGACTCCCTTTTTGCAAAATGGTAACAGAAGCACATGGGGGACGAATATTCTTGGAGGATAATGAGCCGGCCGGAGCTATTTTCACTGTGGAGGTCTGATTATTGTGAGCGAAGATAAAAGAGACACCATCCTCGCTGTAGATGATGAAAGGGATCTGCTGCATAATATTAAGCAAGTTTTGGAGCTTGAAGACTACGCGGTTTTGACTGCAGGTGATGGCTTAGAAGCACTTAACATCTTACAGGCACAATCTGTAGATTTGATTCTGGCAGATGTCGCGATGCCACGCCTGAACGGTTATCAATTATATGAGAGAGTTCGGGCGAATTCGCGCTGGGCATTGATCCCTTTTATCTTTTTGACTGAACGCGGGCTGGATAGCGACATTCACTACGGTAAAGAGTTGGGAGTTGATGATTATCTGACTAAACCTTTCGAAATCGAGGACTTGGTCGCAGCGGTGCGCGGCAAGTTACGCCGCGCCAAGCAACTGGCACGATTAACAAACTATGCAGTTTTTAGGGACGCGGATTAACGCGGATTTTCAGGATTTACGCCCTTTATCCGCGTGAATCCGCGTCCTATTTCTTGCACAGCTTATTGGGGAACAACGCTATTGTTAAATGTCGAGTATACTCCGTGTGGCACACTTAAGATTTACTTCCCAATAATCTTCCGCAACGCGAGATCGGGTACCGAATAAGCCGCGTAGCTGATCACCAGTAATTGCAAAAGCGTCCTACGTCATCGCGATGACATAGGACGCTTTTGATCGTGACTAATTCGTGTAGCACTGCACAAAAGAAACAGGAACAAGCTTAAAACTTGTCCCTGTAAACCGCGA
>CAZSIG010000190.1:0-7129 GCA_964606195.1 uncultured Anaerolineales bacterium | reverse complement strand
AACGTGAAGACGTGATGTGTAAGATTTTCCGCGTGGTTTTCACGCATCACGCCTTACATATCACGCACTACGTTTATCCAACTCTCGCGCTATCGCGTCTTTTACGGTTTGGAAATCAGCCGGCAGATCAATTGGCGGGTTCGCGTAGCGCGCGGCAACTTCCTCAAGTTTTTGTTCGTGATACTTAACCTTGAAATCGGTGAACTTTAGCCCGTGCGCGGTGGAGATGACTACAACTTTATCATCTCGCTCGATATCGCCGCGCGCGATGAGCTTCAATAACACCGCGAGGGCGACGCCAGTCTGTGGACAAGAGTACATGCCGGTTAAATCCGCCCGCGCCGCGGCGTTCGCCAACTCATCCTCAGTTGCTTGTCCTACGATGCCATCGAACGATTTCAACGTCTTGACCGCGCGTTCGTAGGAGACTGGATTGCCGATTTGGATCGCGGTCGCGGCGGTTTTCTGCGCGGTTACGGGGCTGTATTCTTTGAAATTAGTCTGGTAAGAAAGATACAGCGGGTTGGCGTTCGCGGCTTGCGCACAGGCGATGCGAGGCAGTTTGTTAATCAAGCCCAAATCCCGCATCAGCAACAAGCCTTTGCCCAAACTCGCGACGTTGCCCAGATTCCCCGCGGGGATTACAATCCAATCGGGGACTTCCCAATCGAACTGCTGCACGATTTCGATGCCGACCGTTTTTTGCCCCTCCATCCGCAGCGAGTTCATCGAGTTGGCGAGATAAATGGTGTTATCCGCGGTGAGTTCCTTCACCAACTGCATACACCCATCGAAATCGGTGTCGAGCGCGAGAACGAGCGCGCCGTTGGCGATCGGCTGCACCAACTGCGCGACGGAGACTTTACCGCGCGGTAAAAAGACAATCGTAGGGATGCCCGCCGCCGCGCCGTAAGCCGCCAACGCCGCGCTGGTGTCGCCGGTCGACGCACACGCGACTGCCTGAATCGGCTTGCCGTCGCTTCGCATCTGCCGCACCACCGAAATCAGCACCGTCATGCCCAAATCCTTGAACGAGCCGGTGTGAGAATTACCGCACAATTTCACCCAGAGGTCGGGCACGCCCACGTCTTCGCCCAACCGCTCAGCCCAAAATAGATTCGTGTTACCCTCGTACATCGAGACGACGTTCTCGTTGTTCACTTGCGGGCAAATCCATTCTTTGTATTGCCAAACTCCGCTGCCGTAAGGCCATTCATTGGTGCGCAGCCGTTCATCGAACAAGCGCATCCACGATGCCGCGCTCTTGTCGCTTAATGCCGCGACATCGTGTTCTACATCTAGCAGTCCGCCACAGCGCGGACATTTATATATCACATCGTAAATCGAAAAGCGGCTCTCTTCGCAACCGCGAATACATTGTAACCATGAATTATAATTTTTCATTATTTGCTCCTTGATTTGAATTATTTTGGGGAGTCATTTTTGAATTAGAGGGAGGTCAACCGCGTTGGACAACTGTATACGAAAATCTTGGGTAAACTTCATCGCACGATGCCCGAGTGCGCCTCTGCTGCGGCAAAGTACTGTGGGTGCTTTCGCGTCCCCTGGACTTTCATGGTGACATCTAGTCTTTTGGGTGATGTGCCGATAATTTTTGTGTCCATAGAGCCTGCTCCTTTACTAGCGCGATGATAGGCGTTGTATCTGCCACAATCTCAGGCATTTTCTAGCTCCCGTCGCAGTTCTTCTTCGGAGTATTCATACATCGGGATATGCTTGCGCCCCGCGACGAACAGAAATTCTACCCATGATATGTCCAAGAACCGCGCCGCCATGCCGCTGGTGATATACCCTTTGGCGTACAGGGTCAGGGCTATAGCTTCCTGTATCTCCTGTTCCACCTGGCGCTCATCAACCGCGAGGGTTAAATCGGGGATAGCTTGCTGTATGTATTTGACAAATGCCGTATCTACTTCTGCCATTGTATTATCCTCCCGAATCACTGAGGGCACTGAATCTTTCAGTGAACTCAATTTTTTTCTTGAACCCGCGCCACATTTCCGCGCGTACTTCTAGTCGGAGAGCTCATTTTCCTCCCACAGCGATCTAATCCCCTTCGCCAAATCGACGCGCGGCACAAATCCCAGTTTCTGCCGCGCCAGCGCGATATCTGCCACCAACCGCGCCACGCCGCCGCTTTCCGTGTGATTATGCAACACGCGCGCCTCCCGCCCGACTACATTTTCGATGGTACTGACCAACTCTTTTACACTGACCTCGTGCCCACTACCTACATTGACGATGGCGCGGTTCAGGTCTACCGCGAAGATCGCAGCGATTAGGGCATCGACCACATCAGAGATATAGACGAAATCGCGCGTCTGCTCGCCATCGCCCAATATCACCACCGACCCGCCAGTGAGTACCTGTTTGAGAAACTTCGGCACCACCGGCGGATGCGCGGGGGGAACTTGCTGCCCGGGACCGTAGGCGTTGAAAATGCGCAAAATCACCGTCTCGATATTGAATAACTCGCCCAGCGTCAATACGTATTGCTCCGCTGCCAGCTTGCTCACCGCGTAGGGCGATGTGGGGTGCGGTGGCGCGGCCTCAGCCACCGGTTGGCACAACTGTTCGCCATAAACCGCGCCGGACGAGGTTAAGATGACGCGTTTCACGCCAACGTCGCGCACCGCGGTCATCAGGCTAACGGTGCCGCCGACGTTTACTTCGTTATATTCTACGGGATAGCGGATCGATTCGGAGACGGAGACGCGCGCCGCGAGGTGAAACACACACTCCACTTTCTGTAATACTGTCCAGAGAGTCGGAATATCGCGCACATCGCCGCGCGTGAAATGTACGCGCTTGTCGAGCCTCTCAGGATGTCCCGCGGTGAGATTGTCGATTACGCGTACTTCGTGTCCCAGCGCGGCTAATTTGTTAGCTAAAGCGACGCCGATGAACCCCGCGCCGCCGGTGATTAGGATGCGCATAATTTACGAAGAAAATATCTCGCTTACCGCGCATGAAAAACCGGGAAGTATGTCCTCTCCATCCAGCGTATCGCCCGGTTTGAGCACTAATATCGGCTCCTTTAGGGCACGGTGCACTAGAATGGTTTGGGTATCAGGATAAACTACCCACACGCGCCGTACCCCCGCACTTAACCATTCTTCCACTTTATTTTGAATTTCCGTCGCGCTATCGTTGGGAGAAACTACTTCTACTACCAAATCGGGGGCTAATTCCCAGTAACCGCGCGGCAAGCCCTCAGCGGGCACCCGTTCCTTTCTAACAAATGCGACATCGGGAGCGCGTACCGTATCAGGAGCAGAGTGAATTTTGAACCCCGTTTCCGCGGCTAAAACCTTGCCTAGCTGATGGTTTTGAGCATATAATCTTAGTAATGCTCCCAATGACATTGCTACATCTCCATGCAAAGCTCCCGCTGGCGTCATCATCAACAATTCTCCTCGTTTTAATTCATAACGTTTACCCAAACTCGGCAGGTGCATCAACTGCTCCGCGGTTGTTACTGTCATATCCATAACCTATCCTTACCTCAATACTCAAATTGCGCGACTAATTAACAGCTTATTCATCATCATCTACACTCGACACTGATTCAATTGTATCACAATTGCCAAGAACAAACAAGCTTTAGAGCTTTCTCAAAGTACCAACCGCGTCGTCCAAACCTCCCGCAGGTTTGATTTGCCTGACTAAATATATCATCCTACAACCATGACCATGCTGAGCAAGGTTACTTTGTTTGAACCTGCGGGAGGTTGTCCAACTTTGAGAAAGCCCTAAACAAGCTCTTTATTCACACCAAATCTCCGCGCCTGCTAATAACACAGGGGCATAGTACACTATGCCCCTGTAGACTTATCCAATTGTTCAACCAGTTGCGTATTCGTTGCTAATCTATTGCTGCCGCATCGCTCGCCACACTGCTCCCGCGCTAGGAATTCACACTATGCCAGCAACTAAGGTACAATCTGAAATCCCATACCCACATGTGAGAAGTGCGCGTCCCCTGTGACTATCATAGAGAGACCTAATTCCTGCATCACTACCATCGAAGAAAGGTCGGTGAATGAAATCTGCGGTTTATCATGGAATTTGAGGCGCAAAGATTTAGTCTGCGCAAAGCGCATAGGAGTGATTCTCTCCAAATACAAATACCCTTCTTGTACTGCCCGGTCAAGCATCTCTATAAATCTCCGCGCTTTGGGAAAAGGCAGACGTTTGAACATCAATGTAAAAGCTTCATCTAGTACATAGTCAGTAGTGTAAACATACCCACCGCGCATTAGAAATTGACGATAGAAATCAGCTACTTCGTAGTGCCGCGCTTCACCTTTATCGCGCATAACTAACCAGCCCCAAGTATCCACAAATATCTTACGCGCCATATAAATCCTCGTCAATGTCTTGCGCCAATGCACCATGCGTCACATCACCAATGAGGTGTAAAAGAGGATTATTATCTAAGGGCAATCTGCGCGCCTGTACCTCTTGCTGCCAACTCCCCCGTTTCTCCTGAGAAAAGAGGAACAAGACAAAATCTAGCACTTCCTGCAACCTGAACTCAGGTAAGCGATCAATCTCTTGTATTAGCTGTTGTCTCAGAAATTGAGCTGTAGTCATTATTTTTCCCCACTCTCATCATACTTTTCGCAGCGCCCACCACACCGCCTCCGCGTCGGCGGGTAAGTTATAAACTCGCGCCCCCGTCGCGTCGGCAATCGCGTTCACAATCGCCGGCGCGGTCGGCAGCGTCGGCGTCTCACCCAAGCCGGTCGCGCCGTATGGTCCCGTGGGATCTGCCACTTCGACCTGAATATCCACAAATTCCTTCGGCATATCCAGCACCGTAGGCACGTGATACTCGGAGAAGCGGCGGCTCTTAACATACCCTTCCTTAGCAATAAAATTCTCCATCAGCGCGTAACCTACCCCCATGTGCACGCCCCCCGCGTTTTGCCCATAGACCAACTGCGGGTTAATCGCCTTTCCGATGTCGTTAGCAGACCACATCTTGAGCAGCTCAGTCTCGCCAGTCTCCAAATCGACCTCCACCAACGCGCACTGCGCGCCGAAGCTGTAGCTGATGTGCGGATTGCATTGTCCCGTTTGCGGGTCCCATTCAGTGGTAGGTACCGCGTTGCGGCAGCGATAGGTATGCTCCACGCGTATCTTTTTCTCGTGAGGATGTGCCTCTTTTTCCTCTAACGCCTTACGACATGCCCAATAAACCGCGTTGCCCGACGCATAAGTGTGTCGCGATGCCGAAGCGCTGCCCGCATCAGGAACGTTGGCGGTATCGAGATAGGCGATATGCACCGCGTCTAAAGAAATGTGTAAAGTCTCAGCAGTAATCTGCGCCAGCGCGGTCTGTACCCCCTGTCCCACCTCCGATGCGCCAATCCGCACTACCGCACGAATAATCTGCCCCGCGTAATTCATCTTCAATTCCACATTCGCGGTGGACTTATCATCGTAGCCAAAAGAATAGCCGACGTTTTTGTAACCCAGCGCGATACCGATACCGCGTGTCTTAGATGGCGCAGTAGCTTCGCCCACATCAGGCTTAATCCAATGCCCATTTTCCTCGCGCCAGCCCGCCGCCTGCGCGGTTTGCACCAATGCCTCATTGACGCCGGTCACTTCTGGCATCTCATTGCCGGTGATAGCCACCGCGCCGGGTACCAGAATATTTTTCAGCCGCAGTTCGACGCGGTCTAGCCCCACCGCGTCGGCGATTCTGTCCATCTGCGATTCGTAGGGGAACGGCGGCTGCGTCGCCCCGAAGCCGCGCATCGCCATGTTGGGAGTGTTATTGGTATGCACAGTGTATGTGTCCACTTTCACATGTGGGATGACGTAAGGCCCCGCGATAAAGCTGGTGGCGTTGTCGAGCACCACCCCGCTGGTAGAGGCATACGCCCCCGCGTCGGCGACCGCTTCGATTTCCACCGCGACGAGCGTACCATCCTTTTTCACCCCATGTTTGTACTTGAAATAGAACGGGTGGCGTTTGCCATGCCCGCGCATCGATTCCTCACGCGTCCAGACCATCTTGACCGGCTGACGCACGCAGAACGCCGCTAGCGCGAGTAGATGCTGTACAGACATATCCTCGCGCCCCCCGAACGCACCGCCGACAGAGGGCACGATTTCGCGCACTTGGTCTAGCGGCAAATCGAGGAGATGCGCGATTTGGTGCAGGTCATCGTGCGCCCACTGCGCCGCGCAGATGACCGTCACGCGTCCTTCATCATCGATGTATCCCAGTCCGGCTTCGGGTTGGAGATAAGCGTGCTCGACGCACTGTGTCGAGTATTCTCCCTCGATGATTAAATCCGCCTCCGCGAAGCCCTGTTTCACATCGCCTTTGCGAATGGGGATATGTTTGAGGATATTACGCTCGATTTTCTCGTGGATTAAGGGCGCGTCCTCTTTCATCCCCTCACGCGGGTCGCTGATTACGGGTAACGGTTCATAGTCCACACGTACTAATTTCCGCGCTTCTTCCGCTGCCTCTTCCGTCTCCGCAATGACCAGCGCGACGCGGTCGCCCGTCCACCGTACTTTACTCCCCTCCGCGATGAGCACCTGCTGGTCTTTGAAGATGATGCCGTACTCGTTCACCGGCACATCGCGGTAGGTCAGCACGCGCACCACGCCGGAATAGGCTTCTGCCTCCGCGGTATCTATCTTCTTGACCTCCGCGTGGGGATACTCGCTCCACACCGTTTTCATGTGAAGCTGTCCATCCATACTAAAATCCTGCGGGAACTTGCGCGTTCCCTGTACTTTCATCTTGATGTCCAATCGCTTGGGAGATTTACCTACAATTTTATTATCCATAATTATTCCTCCAATACTGGGAACACTGAAGCACTGATGTTGTTGAGGTCACTGACGAGGTGCCAATACGCGAATGTTTTGACGTTCCCTAGTTCACTAATCGTTTGATTTGCAATTGCTTGCTCCCGAAATTTATTAGTAGACCTACGCGGTATCCCGACGCTTTTAGGTATGATAGCGTCTGCACAAAATGTACCGGTTCCAGCTTCTCTCTAGCCTTAATTTCCACCATCACTCCACCACTATCATCTGTGATAACGAAATCTACGCGCTTTCGCCCCACTTTCCT
>CAZSIG010000189.1:0-7158 GCA_964606195.1 uncultured Anaerolineales bacterium | reverse complement strand
TGAAGAATCCGCTGGCGGTGACCGCGCAGACGGTGTAAGTCCGAAGCTATTGGAGATGGATATGAAACCTCCCCGCGAGCTCGTAGCTCGTGGGGAGGTTTTTTATGTCTGACAGGACTTACGCAGACCACGTAGTGATTAACCGCAGAGAACGCCGCGGACGCGGAGAAGATTAAGCAGAGAATTTCTTAACGGTCATACGCGGTCACCAAGGCGCATTAAAAAGCATGTTCGCGGTGCGCTCCAAGGTCATTCGGAAAACTCCGCAAGGACAGGCAATTCGTGTATGATTAAAACGGCGATGAATAGTCACACTCCACCGTAGTTATCAACGCTGCGTGATTGTTAGTACAAATTTCTCATTGACAGTTGGGGGGATACTCGTTAGAATAATAGCATAGAGATTGAGTATTCGCGAGGAGAGATGGTGTGAAAACCCGTAAATTGATAGCAATCTATCTGATTTTATTCACTGTTATAGCCTTAGTAGCTTTGGATGTGGCGCGCGCGGGGGCACAAGCTGAACTCATCGATGTGAATGAACATTTAGGCATCGAAAAGATCACTGGACGTAGCCCCGCGTTCACACAACCTATCGCGCTGTTATACGGTTCCGATTATCGCGCGGTGGCAACATTGGAGATGGGTACTATCCTGCGAGATCGCGGCGCGACGTACTGCGATTTGGTGTTGCTCTCACTCGAAAACTCGGTCACTAGTTCGCCAGTTCGGTTGTTCGCCTATTGTCTACAATTAGTTCCCAGCGAACGGGCATTTCCTACTGCGGAGGCTAACTACGAACTGACCACAGAGCGCGTTTCACCTGAGTTATTGGCAGTGCTGGAACGCATCGCTCAGATGGAAGGACAAGGCGATTACGCCGCGCAGTTGGCAGTTTGGCGCGCTTATTGGGGCTTGTCACTAACGGAGCTACAGGCGCGGCTGGGCGCGCAGGATTTGCAAAGCTATGCTTCTGTAATAGAGACATATCTATCTCCTCCCGCCGCGACACTTCCCCCTGATTTGCCCTCTAATATATCAAAGAAAAATATCCCCGCTGCTGCCAACGCGGTGCCTACTTGGCATGACGAATCGATTGAAGGTTCAACATTCGCTGCGTTATTTTCATCCCGAACTTGGAATTGGCATGACGCGGCGCGGTGGTTGCCATTAGGATTTGTGGTATCGATAGTTGTATGTTGGTTATTCTTAGAACAGCGACAGCCGCGCTTGATTTTTGTATCAGAAGAAGGGGAATACACACCGGTTAATCTTGAGATTAGCCCCCCCGATTCTGTACGAAAAGCTACGCGCGATAGCTCTATCAGTAAGTCAACGTTAAGCCTCTTACCATCGGCTACAGTCGCGGTCTCTCCTGAATCTGTAGGAGAGAATGAGAATCGCGGTACTAAAGAGGTTACATTGCCTGAGTATGAAGTCGTGCTTGACAGCGATGAACTTGTTCAAAAACCCACATTGATTGATAATCGGTATCGACTGGAGGAATGGGTAGGGACTTGGGGACTCCATGATGTTTATCGCGTGTGTGATGCGAGTACACAGGCTATGTACTTGATGAAAGTGACCAGCGCCCAAAAGGCTCATGCACTGCGACGCGAGTTTGAGATTAGTGGTACATTGAACAATCGGCATTTTTTACGTCCTCATCGCCTCGGCGTAGATGATGGATGGGGTACTTATCTGCTGCTAGATGACGCGAGTGTGCAATCGTTGGGGACTTATGTTCGCCAGCGCGGTAGATTTAGCGTAAAAGAGACCCTCGCGGTAGCTAAGCAGATTGGGGAAGCATTGACCTATTTGCACCATGCCGGACTGGTTCACAGCGCGTTGTCCCCAGAGAGTATTTTGCTCACTACTTCGGGTGAGGTATATCTCACTAATCTAAGCCATGTTATTCCTAGTGGAAGCGTTACACCGATTTCACCCTACGCGAAAGAAAGCGAGGTTAGTGTCGATGTCGTAGAATATGCCGCGCCAGAAATGGCTGTGCCGATTCCGGTTGATCCTACGGTTGATGTGTACGCGCTCGGGGCAGTGCTATACTATCTGCTAACGGGAGAATCCGCTAAACGGGTTCCACAGGCAGCACAGATACTTATGAGATATGTGGATAACGCGGGTTTGATTACGGTGATTATGAAATGTCTCCACAAACAACCGCGCCGTCGTTATCAGAACGTGACCGATGTATTACAACGGCTGACGATTTTTCAACATAGCGCGCGACGCGAGCGGTCAGCGGTCAGCAATCAGCTTTCAGTTGCTTTCAGATAGAGGCGAGCCTATGTGTTCGCCCTGTGTGAGCTCACATATAGTGAGCTAGGGCTTTCTCAAAGTCGCGCAGTTTGGATAATATGTCACCCTGAGCGCAGCGAAGGGTCTCGTTTTCTCGCCAAATTTTTTCACCCTAATCAGCAGGTAACAATTATCGCGTAAACGAGATGCTTCACTGCGTTCAGCATGACACTTTGAGAAAGCCTTATATAGTGAGCAAACACACAGGTTTGCCCCTATAATTCCGCGAGATTCCGAAGAATCATGATCGTTTGAGGCTAAATTAACCATGAATGATATATCCCTAAATCCTACGAAATCATATCTGCGAACTTTTGCGCCGCTGCGATTTCGGTGTGTACCGCGGGCTATGCCTTTCCCTCCTGCCCACCGCGTTCCAGACTTGATAGTCCGTGATGTTCTCTATCTGTCTCTAATAATCTCTATATTGCTCATCGCGATAATCGCTTTCCTGCTATTTCCCTCAGAGGCTCACGCGGAGGAAATTACTTCGTCGGGAATAGAGGTCATCTTTTTGATAGATGATTCCAAGAGCGTGTGGGATACGACTGATCCAGAGGACTGGCGTACCGCGTGGTTCGAGCTTGCGGTAGACACTTTGGCGAGTGGTATATACGCGGGGGAGACGCGCGTTAGTATCATCACCTTCGGCACAACTGCGCGGCGAATTAAAGATTTCGTCCCGCTGCACGACTCCGCCGATGCCGCCATGGTCAAAGCGACGTATCGACGCGCCCACGAGCCGCGCGGTTGGAGCGACTTATATGGGGGGTTACAGGAAGCTTATGATACTTTGATTGAGGGACACCGCGCCGAACATAAAGCCGCGATCGTACTCATCACCGATGGGTGGCTCGACACCCCCACCGATGAAGACGCGGAGGATACCCTTGACTATATCACGAAGATAGAGATGATGGGTGAAAAATTCACCGCGCTTCCTTACGATATCGCGTTATATCCCATCATGGTCAACCATGCCGCCAAATTGTACCCCAACTCCGATTTGTGGCGGGGGCTTGCGCAGGAGAGCGGCGGTAGTTACTACCCCGCGCTGGCATCAGCGGTAGATCTATCTCCAATTTTGTGGGACTTGTGGCATGGCTTAACCGCGCAGCAACCGCCCGCGACGATTAGCCTCAACACTCCCGCCACCTCTGGTTTCGTTATCCCTCCTCATGCCCATACCGCGGTGTTTCATCTGATTAAAAGTGATCCTCAAGTGACCGTTCAGCTACTTCCTCCTAAAGAGGTATCCGTTTATGAGCCGGTTTTCAATTCGGAATACGGGGAAATCTGCCTGGTCGAGCGTGATGGTGCCCCCGCGTGGCAAGGTAACTGGCAGATACAGGTTAGCGGCGCGGGGCAAGCCTGGCTGGCAGTAGCTTTGTTGAGCGACGAACACTCTCTTACGATAAATCCCGCGTCTTCGGCAATCCACCCGGCATGTAAACCGCTGGATTTCACGGTGAATATGCACGACGCGACGGGAATCCCCGTTTCGCTCACCGAGGAGATAAATGTCGCGGTTGAATCGCCCGAAGGGGTGGAGCTTGATTACTCCCGTAAACGAAAATCGGTGGAGGTGTTTACCATCGTGGATACGTGTGCAGAAGGTGATTATTTGATCGACGCGAGCACTACCGTATCCCAGACGCTGTTCTCGACCGCGTTGACTGTACCGGTAGCCCTGCACCCCTGGCTCGAGGTGAATCAGCCAAACGTTACAGCCCGTTACTCGCGCTCCGAAGCGGTACCATTGTTGGCGACCATCATGCTAGGTGATAAGCCCAATCCCGCGACGGCACAACTAGCGCGAGTTATCATGCAAATGAATGATATAAGTTACACCTTACAGCTATCCCCAACGCGCGGTAAAGCGGCTTTTGTGGGCGAAATCCCCGCACATTCTCTAACCGAAGGGAAGCATCGGCTCAACTTTGTGTTGCACTCCGGCTTGCCGCGCGTTCCGAATGATGTGACTGACATAGAACTGTTCGTTGACTCCGCGGCGGTGCCTGTATCCGCTCCAACCGCTCAGCCCACCGATTTACCATCCGTGATCGCCGAGACTACAGGTTCAAAATCTGGGAGTGTGAAGCGAAATCGTCTCGCAGTGTATATCCTCATCGGTTTAGGCGCGCTGCTGATCTTTTCGTTCATCGTTTACCAATTTTGGGGAAAGTCGCGCTCCGTTTTGGATGGCTTATGTTTGGAAGGGGGCTTGGGTAGCCGCATCGTTTTGCGCGGCGAACAAGTTCAGACCATCGAGGTCAGCGACGCGTATGGGGATGCTATCGCGAGATTGAAAATCAGTCCCATACGTCTAGGAGCGGAGCGCACCGCGCAGTTCTCCGTCAGTATGCTAGACCGCGCCTTTAGACATATCAGAGTCGGACCTTACACCTATATGGAAGGTGATACCTTTATCCCGCGACTCGGTGACGAAATCGAGGTCGGAGATCACGTCTTTATAATGCGCGAAGCGTGAAACATTTCCCTTTTCCCGATTCGCCTGTTCTCACGTCTTGGGGTAAAATCTCCCTATGCGGAAGAACGAACTATGGAACAATCTCGCGTTGTTCATCATCTTCGCCGCGGGCGCGGCAATGCGGCTATACGGAATCGCTTGGGATGAGGGATACTATTTTCATCCCGACGAACGCGCCATCATGTTTGTGGTGGAGGACTTGGGGCTACCGCGTAGCTTGGGAGATTTCTTCTCCACGGAGAGCGCGTTGAATCCGGGCTTCTTCGCCTATGGTTCGCTGCCGCTCTATCTTCTGAAAATCATCGTCAGTCTGCTGGTATTATGGCAACCACACTGGGCAGACCTTGACCATTTCTTTCTGGTTGGACGCACTTTTTCGGCTATCTGCGACGTGGGTACAGTTTATCTGGTTTATCGTTTGGGACACAAGCTCTACGGCGAACGCGTTGGTATTCTCGCCGCGGCGTTCATCTCCTTCGCGGTGTTGCACATTCAATTGACACATTTCTATACTGTAGATACCGCGCTAGTTTTTTTCATCGTGTTAGCAATGAACACGGCGGTCGCGGTGGCGCAGGAGGGAGGATGCGCGAAAAAGATCGCATTGGGAGTAGCTTTTGGCGCGGCGTTGGCAACGAAGGTCAGCGTCGCGCCTTTTGTACTGACTGTCGCGGTGGCGTGGACGATAAATAAAGGATCTCTTGCGCCACTTCGTTCGACTTTGGACAAACAGGGTAAATCCATTCCATCATCCGATAAAATAGCTTGGGTGAAGTTACGATTTCGTGAACTGACGCGTTCTTCCGTTATGCGCGAGACAGTGCAGACCGTACTGATCGCGCTATGTACGTTCATCGTGTTACAGCCCTACGCGATAATCGACGGTGGTAGTTTTGTCATTGATGTATTCGCAGAAGCGGCTATGGCGCGCGGTAACGCCGACTATCCCTATACGCGGCAGTACATCAATACGATCCCATACCTTTACCAATTTCGGCATACGATAATTTGGGGGCTAGGCATGCCGCTCGGCTTGACGATGTTCGCGGGTTTTATATACGCGATAGCGCAGGTACTCTGGACCTTCCTCACTCAATCCGATTTGAGCGTATTGTGGCACAGATACTGGCGCGAGACATTGTTGCTGTCCTGGAGTGGAACTTATTTTTTGTTGACCGGTTCTATGCGCGTTAAATATTTGCGTTACATGCTCCCGATAACACCCTTCATGGCAATCTTCGCCGCGCAGTTGTTGTTTGTGCTGTGGGAAAAAAGGAAATCGTTTTCGCGCCTTTTTACTTATTTACATCTGGCATGGGTTGGAATTACCATAGGTAGCGCGGTGGTCTACGCGCTGGCTTTCCTAAATATGTACAACGACCGTCATCCCTGGTTGGAATTATCAACATGGATGTATCGAAACATCGCGCCGGGGACAGTTTTGGGCGAAGAACATTGGGATGATGGTTTGCCTTCCTCTACGATGTTGATCGATGGCGAGAAACGGCGCAGCGCGGAGTACGAAGTCGCGAAGTTCGAGATGTACGACCCCGATGATGAGGAGAAGTTGGAGCATCTGGTCACGCGGTTGCAAGAGAGCGAATATATCGTCTTGGCTACCAATCGGCTCTATGGAGCTATTCCGCGCTTGGAGAAGCGATATCCCCTGAGCACGCGGTATTATCAGTTACTTTTTGCGGAGCGTCTAGGGTTTCAGTTAGTTGCCTTTGCTACTCGCTATCCTCGATTGGGACCGGTCGCGATCGTGGATGATCCGCTGCGCGGCGTGGGGTTGCCCGTTCCAGAGCTAATTCAGAATCATCAACCCGCGCCGCTCACGCTCAATTGGGGCCGCGTGGACGAGAGCTTCACAGTTTATGACCACCCGATGCCGCTGGTGTTTCGTAAAACGAAGCAACTACCAGAAGATGAATTGCGCTTATTGTTACAAGGGGAACAACAATGAGTTTACGCAAACTACGTGGTAATTAACCGCAGAGGACGCGGAGCATTCTGAAAGGAATGGTTTTACACCTAGCATACGCGGTCATACCCAGTCATTTGAAATCATATTTTTCAAAAGAGAAAATTTTTGGCAAAAACTCCGCGCTCTCGGCGGTAAAAAAATACCCTGAAGTTGCGTAAGTCCTACTATAGATAATGCACGCGTTTAGTATGAAAAATAAAAAGGTTTGGATAGGTATAGGTATCAGCGTCATATCTCTGTATTTGGTAGCGAGACAGATGCAATGGAAAGAGGTATGGGACGCGCTGCAAGGGGTCAATGCCTTTTGGATAATCGCGGGAGTCGGAGTATTCGCGGTTTCGATGGTGGGACGAGCCATGCGGTG
>CAZSIG010000188.1:0-7166 GCA_964606195.1 uncultured Anaerolineales bacterium | reverse complement strand
CAGAAAATTCGGACAATTCGAGATTACGGGCGAGATTGGCGCGGGGGGCATGGGCGAGGTGTATCTGGCGCGAGACACGATCCTCACCGCGCGCGCAAAGGTCGCGATAAAAGTCTTGCCCGCGGAACTAGCGCGCGACGCGACCTTCGTCCAGCGGTTCATGCGCGAGGCGAACACCGCCGCGGGGCTAGATCACCCGAACATCATCACCATCCATAACGTCGGCGTACAGGATGGCATGTATTACATCGCCATGCGCTTCGCCGAGGGGGAAACGCTGCGCGCCGTCATTCGCCGCGGGGCGCCGCTGCCGCCGGAGCGGGTCCTGAAAATCATGGCACAATTGGCGGACGCGCTCGATTACGCGCATGGGAAAGGGGTGATTCACCGCGACATCAAGCCCGCGAATATCATGGTGGAGCCGAACGACCGCGTGACCCTGATGGATTTTGGGATCGCGCGGGCGCTGGCGGGGGCGCGCCTGACGCTGACCGGCATGGCGATCGGCACGCCGGAGTATATGGCGCCGGAGCAGTTTATGGGCAAGCAAGCGAATCACTACTCCGACCTGTACGCGCTGGGGATCGTGCTGTACGAGATGTTGACCGGGCGCGTACCGTTCACTGGCGAGGTCACGCCGGTCATCTCGCACGGGCACGTCAACGAGCCGCCCCCGCCGCCAATGGAATACAACCCGCATATCTCGCGTGACTTGGAGCAAATCATCCTGCGCGCCCTAGCGAAACGCCCCGAAGATCGCTATCGGACGGCGAGCGATCTAGTCGCCGCGCTACAGGCTGCATTAGCGACGGGAAAGCCCACGCCCCAACCCAAAGGGGCTAAGTTAGTGCTGGCGGATGGGCGCGAATACTCCCTCAAAACGGGGGTGTTGAAGCTGGGGCGCGAGGTGGGAAACGATGTGATCTTGACCGATAAGCAGGTATCGCGGTTCCACGCGGAGATTCACAGCGAGGCGCGCGGTGGCGCGATTGTCGATTTGGGCAGCAGCAACGGCACCTTTGTAAACGACCGCCGTATCGCCGCGCACGTACCGATGCCGCTGGGCATTGGCAGCCGCATTCGCCTGGGGCCGAACGAGACGATGTCGATTCAACGCGGCACGGTGGTTAGAAGAATCACTTCCCCGCTACAGGGGCGCGGGGGGAGTACGTTTATAAGCCGAATAACTGCCGCGCCGTTCTGGAGTTCGCGCCGCGCGCTGGGTGTGGCGGGAGGCGCGGTGTTGGTGGTGATTTTGTTGCTAGGAGGAGTTTTCGCGCTGACAAATATAAAAAGCGATTCCGCGCCCCCAGTGAAAGGAGAAATCACGCGAGTGCTCGTCACCGCGATACCGCAACCGCTGGCGACTTCGGAGACACAGCCGGGATTGCTATTCATGGATGATTTTAGCAACAGGCTCAAGGGGGGCTTGGCACCCTCTGAATACCAAGATGGTGTTTATGTCATAGACGCAGATGAGCGCGGCGCGGCGCGGCGAATATACGACGCCGTAGAGTGTACCAATTGCGCGGTGGAGGTCGAAGCCTGGACTGAGCACCAAAACGCGGCTTACAGTTTGGTGCTCAGATACGTCGATTCTAACAACTTCTACTTCATAGCATTTTCTAACGATGGTCAATATATGATAGCGCGTATCATTGAAAACAAGTCGGCGGTCATCAAGGATTGGACTGCATCACCATACATCAAACCTGGCGAGACTAATCGCGTCAAAGTTGTCGCCCAGAATCAGGATATCGCGGTATTTGCTAACGGGTTTCACTTGGTTACTATTACCAATGCCCGCGTGATGGCGGGGCGAGTGGGAATTATCGCCTCTACCTTAGACGCGGGCGAAGTACGTGTCTTTTTCGATAATTTCAAGGTGTGGAATGAAGATGCGCGAGAATCGCTCATTCCGGAGTAATTTACGACGCTACTCAAGTTTATAGGTACGGCTTTCTCAAAGTCGCGTCGTTGGGGAAATATGTCACCCTGAGCGCAGCGAAGGGTCTCGTTTTATCAATAATTGTAGGCATTTTGCCCCACATGTAATAGTTATCGCGAAAACGAGATGCTTCACTGCGTTCAGCATGACACTTTGAGAAAGCCCTAAGTTTATAGGGTAGGGCAGGTTGCCCTACCTGCCGTTGCTGTCTAACTGAAAGAAAGGAGCAAAATTATGGCAGAACAATATATCGGTAAACTAGTCATGTCGAACGGGGAGGATTTCTTCCTCGATGGAAACGTGACCGTCGGACGTTCATCTAGCAGTGAATTGTTATTAGATGATAAACAGGTATCGCGGCATCACGCCTGTTTTTACATTCATCAGGGGCAATATTGGATACGCGATGAGGGGAGCGCGAACGGAACTTATATCAACGGGGTGCGCCTGCCTCCGAAAACGCCGCAGCCCTTACAGGGTAACGAGGAGATTCGCTTCGGGAAGACGAATATCATCGCGCGCTTTCAACTCGTCCCGCGCAGCCAATATCGCCCACAACCGCGCCGCAAACCGAAGAAAAAGAAATCAGATGCTTTACCAACAACAATGCTGCCGGTAGACGCGGAGAAAGATCAACTGCTCATTGGACGCGATCCACGGTGCGATATTTCGGTGAATCACCCGCAAGTCTCGCGGCAACATGCGCGCATCCTCCGCCGCGGGCGCGATTTCATCATTGAGGATTTGGGGAGTGCTAACGGGACGTTCGTTGGTAAGGAGCGCGTAATGCCCGGCAAACCGCGTCGGTTGCAAGAGGGGATGGAGATACGCGTCGGGCCCAACAAGTTGATTTTCAGACCAGACAACATAGAAGTAGAAAAGTGGGGAGGTGGGGTGCGCCTCGACGCACTACACCTGCATAAGTGGGTATCTCCAAAGGTAAACTTGCTGAAGGATATTTCGTTGTGTATTCAGCCGCGCGAGTTCGTCGTATTGGTGGGCGTCAGCGGGGCGGGGAAATCTACCACTCTTGACGCGTTGAACGGCTTTCGCCCGGCGACTAAAGGCGCGGTATTGATTAACGGCGAGCGGCTGTATGATAATTTCGACGCTTATCGGACGATGATCGGCTACGTGCCGCAGGATGATATTATTCACCGCGAACTGACAGTGCAAGAGGCACTGGAATACGCGGCGGAACTGCGGCTGCCCAACGACACATCACCACAGGAGCGCACCAAACGCGTGTTGGAGGTCATCAGCCAGATGAGTTTGTCTGAGCGCAAGGATGTGCCGGTAAAGATGTTGAGCGGGGGGCAGCGCAAGCGCGTCAGTATCGGGGTAGAGCTGCTTTCTAAACCAACGTTGTTGTTCCTCGATGAACCTACATCAGGGTTGGATCCGGGCACGGAGACGAAGATGATGCGTCAGATGCGCGAGTTGGCGGACGAAGGACACACCATATTGATGATCACGCACGCGACGCAGAACGTCAAACTTTGTGATAAGGTGGTCTTCCTCGCTAGTGGGGGATACCTCGCGTTCTTCGGTAAACCTGAAGAGGCGATGGATTATTTTCAGGTGCGCGAGTTCGCGGAGATTTATGACAAGCTGGAACCGCCAGAACATTATAGCCGCAATGAAAAAGAGAAATTCGGGCAGAAATGGGGCGATAGATTCAAGAGTTCTCCGTATTTCCACCACAACATAGTCCAACCATTACAAAGTTTACGTGATACAGGGGGCAAGCAACGAGATAGGCACGCTCCCCAAGCCGGCGCGGCGGTGGCTAAGACCTCGTGGTTCAAGCAGTTTATAACGCTGACTAGACGCTATCTGGATATCACCCTGCGCGATAGGGGAAATATCGCGGTACTTTTGGCACAGGCGCCGCTCATCGGGCTGTTCATCGACATCGTATTCGGGCGTAATATCTTTAACGGAATGCGTTTGGATTGGGCGGATCCGAACAAGGCGATTATCGTGCTGTTCTTGCTGGCAACCATCTCGATTTGGTTTGGGACCAACAACGCGGCGAAAGAGATCGTCAAGGAGAGCGCGATATATAAACGGGAACGGATGGTCAACCTCAAAATCGGCGCGTATCTCGCCTCTAAAATCGTGATCCAGTTCTTGTTGTGTCTGCTTCAAACCTTTATGGTGATGGTGATAGTGATATTATACATCAAAATGCCGGCTGATCGCAGCGTGGTGCTCTACCTGCAGATGTTCTTGACGCTGATATTCACCGCGATCGCGGCGATGATGATGGGCTTATTCATCTCCGCGGTGGTCAAGAGTACTGACATGGCGATCAGCCTCGTCCCGATTTTGTTGATTCCGCAAATCATCTTCGCCGGCGCGTTGATTCCACTCAAGGACATGAACCTCCCCAGCAAAGCGCTGG
The DNA here is from genome assembly GCA_964606195.1 of uncultured Anaerolineales bacterium. GTDB lineage: Bacteria > Chloroflexota > Anaerolineae > CAZSIG01 > CAZSIG01 > CAZSIG01. The sequence continues at coordinate 2,811 of CAZSIG010000188.1, read as the reverse complement.
CTTTCGTAACGTTGGATAAGTGGAGCTTTGAGGGCATGGCGCGGGCGGCGGATATGAACCGCCTGTTTCGTGACATTCGGGAAGAGGGTATGATGATTAACGCGGAGTGCCGCGCAGCGCAGGCGCAAGGGCAACCATGTAAATACGCTGATGAATACTACGACGCGGAGGAGACGGAACGGTCTAAGGCGGAATGGGCGAATCGCTTGTTGCCGCAGGCGATACAGTTGCTAGACGACCAGGGCGCGGTGTTCAACGTGCACTATCTCACCGAAGATGGCGAAGATATGTGTAAGGATACGTTGAGATGCTCCGGGCAACACGATGAGGACCCCGATTTGTGTTGTCATTTCACGGAGGATGAGGATGATGAGTATAAATTGTGGCTCAACGCGCCGCTCGATGAAAATGGGATTGAGATTCGCTATGAGGACTGGGATGATAAGAGCGAAGAGGGCACAATAGAGCGCGAAGATGTAGATGACGAGGCGGTAGTGGTAGAAAAACGCGTCTGGTTCTCTCTGCTCAAAAGTTGGGCGTGGTTATGGGGATATACGATAGTATTCGGCGCGGGAGCGTATATCGCGCAGAAATCGAAAGATAAACGGGAGTGAGGCTTTCTCAAAGTCGACAAACCTCCCGCAGGTTGGGACACCAGAGCCTGGCTCCAGCGCGGTTACGTTTGTAGAACCATATATTTGGTCCGGAAAATCAAACCTGCGGGAGGTTTGGGCAGCGCGGTTGGCACTTTGAGAAAGCTCTGTAAGCAGAAGTGAGGCGTGAGGCGTGAAGGCCTTCCCGCGAGTTTTAAGCTTGCGGAAAGGCAAATAAGGAGAAATACACGATGAAATTGGTAACAACCGGGGGCAAAGAGTTTGTTCTAAAGATGGGTAAGACGCGCGTGGGACGCGGCAGCGCCAATGATTTAGTCATCAACGACTCGCAATTGTCGCGGCACCACGCGGAGATTCATTGGGATGGGCAGCGGTGTATGGTTGTGGATTTGGGCAGCACCAACGGCACGTTCGTCAATCGGCACCGCATCGCGCCGCGCGAGCCGATGGTGCTGAAAGCGGGGACGGAGTTGATGTTCGGGAGCCACGTCGCTTGCCGCGTGCAGGCGAGCGAGCAACGCCCCGGCGCGCCGACGGTGTTTCAACCGGAGGTGCAACGCGAGATGATGGGCGCGGCGGCGCAACAGGCGCGCCAATACGCGCAACAGGCGACGCAACTCGCGCAAGGGATGTGGCAACAGGCAGAAATCCCCCAACTTACCAAAGGGGGCTTCTCCGAAATGCTCGCGGCGTGGGGGCGGATTATTGTAAAACCTTCGCCGCAACTATTCGCGGCGGAGGCGCAGCGCGCCGACATCGGGCAGGCACTGCTCGGCATGATTATCGCAGGCGCGGTGGGCGGCTTGTTGGGCAATCTGACCCAGTTGATATTCGCGTCCGTATTAGCTCCTTATGGCTTGGATGAGTTAGTTAGTCTGTCGTTGGTGAATGTGATAGTGAGTATAATTTTGGGAGCGATAGGGTTGCCGCTGGGGTTCTTGATTACGTCCGCGCTGCACTACGTCGCGGCGCGCATGTTGGGGGGCACGGGCGACTATGTATCTCATGCCTATTGTCTGGCACTCTTTCAAGCGCCGCTCTACTTGCTCTCCATCGCGATTGGGCTAATTCCCATATTGGGCTGGGGCGTAGCAATTTTATTGACGGTCTACGGTGTAGTGCTATCAGTACAGGTATTTCAGGTGGTACATCAACTGGACACCGCGCGCGCCTTCATAGTCTGGACCGCGCCAATTATTCTGATGACACTGTTATGTGGTTGCATCGCGCTTTTCGGCGGCGCGATTATGGGCGCATCGTTGATGGATTTGTTTAGCGAAATCGGGTATTATTAGATCTAAACCCGAAGGGTTTTCTTAAACCCTTCGGGTTTGAAGGGGTAGACCTGCTACTACCTACCAACAAAGGAGACACAAACTATGACTTTAACTATTGGCACAATCCTAGAGAATCGCTACCGCGTCGATGCCCTGTTGGGACAAGGCGGTATGGGCGCGGTCTATCAGGGCTATGATACGCGGTTGCTGAACCCCGTGGCGATTAAGGAGAATTTTTTCACCACGCCGGAGGCACAGCGGCAGTTCGAGCGCGAGGCGATTATCCTCTCGCGGCTGCGCCACCCCAGCCTCCCCCGCGTCATCGACCATTTCAGCGCGGACGGGGCGCAGTATCTGGTGATGGATTTCGTGGAGGGCGCGGATTTACACGAGATGCTGGTACGCGGCGGGACTATCTCGGAGACGCAGGCATTGGCGTGGCTCAGCCAGATTTGCGACGCGGTGGAATATCTGCACGCGCAGAACCCGCCGGTGATTCACCGCGACATCAAGCCGCAGAATATCAAAATCACGCCGGAGGGGCGCGCCGTGCTGGTAGATTTCGGGATTGTGAAAATCGGCACGGCGGAGATGCTGACCACGACGGGGGCGCGGGCGGTGACGCCGGGGTATTCGCCGCCGGAGCAGTACGGGACGGGCGGCACGGACGCGCGCTCGGATGTCTACTCATTAGCCGCGACGCTCTACACCCTCTTGACGGGAAAGACGCCGCCGGAGGGGATTCAATTGAGTATCAGACAGACGCAGTTGATCCCGCCGCGCCAGCTTAACCCGCAGATTTCGCCCCAGGTCGAGGCGGCGATTCTGCGCGGCATGGACAGCAGCCCCACCGGGCGCCCGCAGAGCGCGGCGGAGTTTCGAGCATTGTGGCGCGGGGGAACACCCTCACCCCCAGCCCC
>CAZSIG010000187.1:1621-7183 GCA_964606195.1 uncultured Anaerolineales bacterium | reverse complement strand
GTTGGAATTTACCGCAGAGAATGCAGAGAACGCAGAGATTTACGGGAAAGATTTTTTGTATCTGTCATACCCAGTCATAAGTATTCATTAAAAGCCACGCTCGCGGCGCGATAGACAACTATCCAGAAAACTCTGCGCCCTCCGCGCCCTCGGCGGTAAAATTATTCTGAATTTGCGTAAGTCCTGCTTATCATAGACCGAACATAACACTTAGACAGTAAGGGATGAATGACCGCGAATGCCCAACGCGGTTGGGCTATTTACCCTTCGTGAAATTAGTGGCAAAAAATCAATCGTCTATTTTTCACAAATTCATCTCCATTCATGCGCGGTCATCGTTATCACTCATGCTGCACGATACCGGAGGTTGATTGAACAACACCCAATAGAACTCTAAACTCCGCACCGCTTCCGTGAATTGCGCGAAATCTACCGGCTTAACGATATAGCTATTAGCCCCTAATTGATAACTTTCCACAATATCGCGCTCCTCGCGTGACGAGGTAAGCATCACCACCGGAATAGTCCGCGTACGCGAGTCGGATTTTATTTTCTTCAGCACTTCCAAGCCATCCACTTTAGGTAGTTTCAGATCAAGCAATATCACTTTGGGAGGGCTATCGATACTGCGCTGTGCGTACTTTCCGGTACAGAAGATGAATTCCAACGCCTCTGCGCCATCGCGCACCACATGAATACGGTTAGCGAGATTGTTCTTTTTGAGGGCATGGAGTGCCAGTTCTATGTCATTGAGATTATCTTCGACTAACAAAATTTCTATTAGAGCCTCATTCATCAAGCTCTCCTCCTGCAAGTGTGAAATAAAAAGTCGCGCCTTCGTCCACTTTCGCCTCTGCCCAGACGCGCCCCCCATGCCGATGGATGATGCGTTGAATAATCGCCAGCCCTACTCCGGTGCCCTCGTAATCTTCGGCGCGGTGCAGCCGTTGGAATACGCCAAACAGTTTATGCGCGTAGTGCATATCGAAGCCAACGCCGTTATCCTTGACGAAATAGACACATTCACCATCCTGTTCCTGCGCGTTAATCTCGACGACCGCGCTATCTCTGTCACGAGTGAATTTGAGCGCATTGGATATCAAGTTGACGAAGACCTGTTTTAGCAGCGCGGGATCAGCCTGACATGGGGGCAGATCACCGATTTTGATTTCCACGCGGCGTTGCTGTTGTTCCGTATGCAAATCTTCCAGTACCCGTTGTACAAGTATTGCCGGTTCGATGGTATGTTTTCTCAAAGATTGGCGACTGAGACGGGAGAACGCGAGTAGGTCATCTATCAACTGCCCCATCTGTCGCGCGTTCTCTTTTATCAACCGTAGATACCGCTGGCTCTTAGCATGTAGTTCAGGAGCGTATTCTTCGAGCAGGATGCGCGAGAAGCCATCGATGGCGCGCAATGGAGCACGCAGATCGTGAGAGACGGAATACGCGAACGATTCTAGCTCTTGATTCGCGTTTTTGAGTTGCTCACTCATCTCTTCTAACTTGCGATTCGCCGCCTGAAAATCTTCTAAAAGTTCGCTTTGCGCGTGATTGAGCCATTCCACTTGTGCCACGCGGTCTTCGAGTTCAGCCGTCCGCTCCTGTACCCGTTGTTCTAATTCCTCGTTTAATCTGCGAATTCGCTCCTCTGCTCGCTTCCGTTCGGTTATATCGCGCGCGATCGAGAGCACCAACCGTTCACCGGCGGCGGTCTTTCCGATGTAGGATGTGCTGATTTCCAGTGGAATACGCGTGCCGTCGCGGTGCATATCCACTGTCTCAAAAGTTATATCATTGCTGTGCGCTAGTTCATTCTTGACGACTTCTCCCTTAACCCCGCGTATCTCGGGCGCCTGAATATCGGTGACGTACATTTTCAATAACTCTTCGCGACTATATCCTAACAATTCACAAGCGCGGGGATTTGCGTCGATGATCTCATCCTCATCGTTTTCCAAAAATATCGCGTCGTTGGCGCGCTCGAACAGCTTACGATAACGCCTCTCGCTCTCCTGCAACGCTTTCACCGCTTGCTTGCGCGCGGTCAAATCCAGACTAAAGACTGCGATCTGGCTGACTTCCCCCGCGGCATCTAATATAGGATGGATATAGTTGTCCATGTATATTCCGGCGCGCATATCCTCGAAGTGGACAGGCCGTTTCTCTTGAATTGCTTGGTCAATACGCGTCTTTCTCTTTTGTGCCAAATCAGGAGAAATAAGATCGTATACACAAGAACCGATAAGTTCTTCCATTTTTATGTTCAACCTTTGCCCGATGGTTTCGTTCGCGGCGATGACGATCCCTTGTGTATCCATCAAAAACAGTGCTTCCGGATTGGCGTTTACCAGTGTATTGAGCGCTTCCTCCGATCGCTTATGTTCCTCTCGCGTTCTCAGCGCGGTGATGCCATACGAAAGATCATTGGTCAATTCCGTAAGAAGTTCGATTTCCGGCTCATCAAAAGCTTCAGCCTCCGCGGAGTGAATGGTCAGCGCGCCGAATACTTCCCCTCCAATGTGCAATGGCAGAGCCAACGAGGACGCATAGCCCCTCTTAATCGCTTCGTCCCACTGCGACGCGCCATTATTATCAGGGGAAATTCGCTGAACTAGGTGTGGCGCGTCGGTAGCGATCGCTTTGCCGGTATGCCCCCCACCATGTTCCTCGTCAGTCCAAGTGACGCGAAGTACCTCCAGATAGCCCTCCTCGTATCCTTCCCAGACTACGGGACGTATCGTCCTAGCCGCGTCCTGTTCGATGAACCCGATCCAAGCCAGACGATATTCACCGATATCTACGATGATTTTGCATATATGCTGCAATAGGGCTAATTCCTCCGTAGTGTGTATCAGGGCTTGATTGCATTCAGTTAATATTCTAAGGGCGCGATTGGTCTTGCGTAGCCTTTCTTCGGAGTGTTTTCTCTCTATCGCATATAATATAGCGCGAACTAGCAAGTTGCCATCTACCTGACTTTTAACCAGATAATCCTGCGCCCCCTCGCGCACAGCTTCAATGGCTACCTCCTCGTTGTCCAGCGCGGTCAGGACGATTATGGGGATATGCGGCGCGTTGGCTTGGGCTTTGATAAATGTTTTGATTCCCTGGCTATCGGGCAAGCTGAGATCTACCAGCGCGACATCGACATCTTCTGCCGCCAGCAGTCCGAGTCCGGGAGAGAGCCGCTCGGTAGTGCGTACATCAAACGAGACATCCTTCGCTTTATTCAACATCAATTGAATGAGCCGCGCGTCCCCGCGATTGTCTTCTATTAACACTACGTTTATCTGTTTATGTGTGTCATTCATTGCTTTATCAATTCAACTGAACCAATCTCGCCTCGTCTAATTATAACATATTTCTTTAGTTCGTGCATACGCATTTTTAAACATGACCGCGTAGGACGCGAGTTTTCGCCGATTCACGCGTAGGACTTATAGGACTTACGCAAACCGCGAGGTAATTAACCGCCGAGAGCGCAGGGAACGCGGAGTTTTTCTGAAGAAATATTTTGACAATCAGCATACGCGGTCAAGAGCGCTCATTTATAGTTATATTTTTCAGATAGCAAAAACGGGTTAAAAACTCTGCGCTCTCCGCGCCCTCGGCGGTAAAATTATTCTGAATTTGCGTAAGTCCTGACTTACACAACTATGCACTAAATATTCACCGCGGAGACGCGGAGAGCGCAGAGATTAACGTCCATGACCTCTATTGATTAACGCTGAACGCGTTTTAGACCAGAATAACTCTGTATCCGCTGTGGTGAAATAGCTCTTTCTGCGTAAATTCTAAAGATTCCGAAACTTGAATTATCTCCGAAAATCTGTTACAATGCTTTTTAACTTTGGAGACCGCGCTAAACGAAGACGTTTTCGGAGGCAAAGGGGCTTTCGACCGGCGGCTGATAGAAATCATTCACTACCTTTAAGGCTAAGGAGGAAAGTCCCCTGATGAGTGAAACAGGAACTAATAACGTAGTTTATATTTTTGACACCACTCTGCGCGACGGTGAGCAATCACCGGGTTGCAGCATGACCAGCGCGGAGAAGATTGACATAGCGCGGCAACTGGCGCGGTTAGGCGTTGACATCATCGAGGCAGGCTTTCCGGCTGCTTCCCCCGACGATTTGGCAGCCGTGAAGCGTATCGCTAAGGAAGTTGGCACGCCCGATGGCCCCGTAATCTGTGGCTTGGCGCGTACCACTAAAAACGACATAGACAAGGCTTGGGAAGCGATACAACCTGCCGCTAAACCGCGCATTCACACCTTTGTAGCTACCTCAGATATCCACCTGGAGCACAAGCTCCGTATGTCCCGCGAACAAGTCCTCGACCGTATTTGTGAGATGGTCAGCTATGCCAAACAATACTGCGACGACGTAGAGTTCTCCCCCGAAGATGCCGGCCGCAGCGACGTGAAATTTCTCAAACATGCGCTGGGCATCGCGATTGAGGCTGGCGCGACCACGCTGAATATCCCCGATACCGTTGGTTATCTCACCCCAGATGAATACGCCGCGATGATGCGCGACCTGATTGAGGGCACCCCCGGCGGCGACCGCGTGATTTGGTCTACCCATTGTCACAACGATTTGGGCTTGGCAACCGCGAACACACTGGCGGGCGTGATAGCGGGCGCGCGGCAGGTCGAGGTCAGCGTCAACGGCATCGGCGAACGCGCCGGCAACGCCGCGTTGGAAGAGGTGGTGATGGCGCTGCATACGCGAGAATCTTTCTATCACCTGACCACCAACATCGAGACCACGCACATCGCGCGTACCAGCCGTATGGTCGTCAACTACACCGGCTCAAATGTGCAGCCCAACAAGGCTATCGTCGGCTCCAACGCGTTCGCCCACGAGGCTGGTATCCATCAGGATGGCGTGCTCAAGCATCAAGCCACCTACGAAATCATGCGTCCGCGAACCATCGGCTTGTCGCAGAGCGAATTGGTGCTAGGTAAGCACAGCGGGCGCCATGCGCTGCGCGTTCGCCTGACCGAACTGGGCTATCAACTCAATGATGAGGAACTGGCGCAGGTCTTCAAGCGGTTCAAAACCCTGGCGGATAAGAAAAAGATTGTCACCAACGCGGACTTGGATGCCCTAATCGCGGACGAGTTCTACGGTCCCGAGGAAATCTTTCATCTGGATGATATTCAGGTCACCTGTGGACGCTCAGGTATGCCGACCGCGACGGTCAAGCTGATTGGGCCCCATGATAAGGAACACATCGTCGCGAACGTCGGCGTTGGCCCGGTCGATGCCACTTATGGCGCGATTGACAAAGTAATCAACGAGCACGTTACCTTGCTCGAATATCGCATCAACGCGGTGACGGAGGGCATCGACGCCCAGGGCGAAGTTATGGTACGCATTCACCGCGACGACGGCAACGGGCACCAGCGCACCTTCGGCGGGCATGGCGCGGATACCGATATCATCGTCGCCAGCGCGAAAGCTTACCTCTCTGCCCTCAACCGCATGTTGGCTTATATCGGTTGGCAAGGGCGTGACCCAGAATCGCCCGCGATGATACGCGTCGGCGCGACAG
>CAZSIG010000187.1:0-1521 GCA_964606195.1 uncultured Anaerolineales bacterium | reverse complement strand
ACAATAAGAAATCTGCCACTAATTAAGACAACAAAAGCAAGAAATTAGTGAGAATTCGTGTAATTAGTGGCAAAAAAACAACTACGTGTTAAACTGAAACGAGGAAGCTATGACAAAAACGATTTTTCAAAAGATTTGGGAATCTCATCTGGTCGACGCGGGCGATGAAAATATGCCCGCGGTTCTGTATATCGATCTGCATCTAGTTCACGAAGTCACTTCACCGCAGGCGTTTTCCGAACTCCGTACACGCGGCTTGCAAGTGCGTCGCCCATCACAAACGCTCGCGACGATGGACCACAGCACGCCCACCACCCCACGCGACAAAGATGGGCGTATTCCGGTCCCCGACGAGATGGCTGCCGCGCAGCTTGAGCAGTTGGAGACAAACTGCCGCGATTTTGGCATCCCGCTGCATAACATGGACAGCGAACATCGCGGTGTCGTCCACATCATGGGGCCGGAACTGGGCGCGACGCAGCCGGGCATGACCATCGTCTGCGGTGATAGTCACACCAGCACGCATGGCGCGTTCGGCGCGCTCGCGTTCGGCATCGGTACTAGCGAGGTAGGGCATGTGCTGGCGACGCAGTGCTTGCTGCAATGGAAACCGAAAACTTGCGAGGTGCGTTTTGACGGCGAATTACAGCCCGGCGTCACCGCGAAGGATATGATTCTAGCATTGATTAACAAAATCGGCGTCGGCGGCGGCACCGGCTATGTGCTCGAATACACTGGCGAGGCGATTCGCGCCCTCGACATGGACGCGCGTATGACCATCTGTAACATGTCCATCGAGGCGGGGGCGCGGGCGGGGCTAATCGCGCCGGATGATAAGACTTTTGAGTATTTGGCGGGGCGTCCTTTTGCGCCGAAAGGCGCGGCGTGGGACGCGGCGGTGGCGGCGTGGCGGCAGTTGCCCACCGACTCCGGCGCGGCGTACGACCGCTCGGTAACGATAGATGTACACTTGCTGGAACCGACCATCACTTTCGGCACCAATCCCGGTATGAGTATCGGCATCACCGGACGCATCCCCGACCCGGCGGATGAAGTTAAAGCAGACCAACGCCGCGCTTTGGAGAAAGCCCTCGATTACATGGGTTTGCGCGCGGGGCAGCCGCTCATCGGACAGCCAATTGATGTGGTGTTCTTGGGCAGTTGCACCAACGGCCGCATCTCTGACCTACGCCAGGCTGCGGAGCTGCTGCGCGGGCGTATGATTGCCGAAAATGTGCGGATGTTAGTCGTGCCCGGCTCCGAAGCGGTGAAACGCCAAGCTGAAACTGAGGAACTAGACCGCGTGTTTCAGGAGGTGGGCGCGGAATGGCGCGAACCGGGCTGCTCGATGTGTATCGCGATGAATGGAGACATGCTGCAACCGGGGCAATATTCCATCAGCACCAGCAATCGCAATTTTGAGGGGCGACAGGGTCCGGGCGGCAGAACATTCTTAGCCAGTCCGCTGACCGCGGCGGCGTCTGCCATCGCGGGGTGTGTTGCTGATCCTAGAGAGGTGAT
>CAZSIG010000186.1:0-7196 GCA_964606195.1 uncultured Anaerolineales bacterium | reverse complement strand
GCGTTCTCGGCGGTAAATTCCAGCGCGGTTTGCGTAAGTCCTACAAGAATCATGAACATGTATAATTTGACCATGACTAGAAAACAGCAAAAAAAACGGCTTGATATATTGATGGCGGAGAAGGGCTTGGTTTCCAGCCGCGAAAGAGCACAGAAACTCATTCGCGCTGGTTCAGTCCTGGTTGACGACCGCGTCATAGACAAACCCGGCACGACCGTAGACGCCAACGCCAGCCTGCGCGTCAAAGAGCGGCTTCCCTATGTCAGCCGTGGCGGGCTAAAATTACAGCACGCGCTGGATAGGTTTTCCATAGACGTAAGAAATTATGTGGTCGCCGACATCGGCGCGTCTACCGGAGGCTTCACCGACTGTCTGCTTCAATACGGCGCGGCGCGCGTCTATGCCATAGATGTCGGCTATGGTCAACTCGCCTGGAAACTACGTCAAGATGACCGCGTCGTCGTTATGGAGCGGACAAACGCGCGGCATCTGGATAGCCTTCCAGAGTTGATAGACATGGTGGTCATAGATGCCTCGTTCATCTCGTTAGAACTACTGCTGCCCACAGCCATCAAACTGCTCATACCTACCGGCAGCATCGTCGCACTGATTAAGCCCCAATTTGAGGCGGGCAAAGACCAGGTGGGTAAAAAGGGCGTCGTGAAAGACCCGCTTGTGCATCAGGATACCATAGACAAGATTGTGCGGTGGGCGAAGGAGCACGACCTGCGCGTACGCGGGTTGACGCGTTCTCCGCTGCAAGGTCCTGCGGGCAATGTAGAATTTCTGATTTATCTAAGTCGCGATACTACTTTACTTGACGTTGAAGTAAACTACAACGCGCTGTTACCCCTCTTGCCAGAGCAAGCTAAGCATGAAATGAGTAATTTGGACCCCATTCCCAGCAACCTCCGCGTCATTCGCCGTTCCTTGCGTTCTGGGCAACGCGTCGAGCACGATGGTGATTTAATCATCATCGGCAACGTCAATCCGGGGGCGGAGGTAGTCGCGGCGGGGGATATTGTGGTGTGGGGTTCACTGCGCGGTTTGGCACACGCGGGTTACCCGCAAAACAATCAGGCTGCCATCTACGCCTTGCATCTCGCCCCCGCGCAACTACGAATAGGTCAACATGTGACCGCGCTACGCGGCATTACGGTGGGGCCATCCGCTACTATAGTACAAAATGGTGTCATTACGATCGCGGAGTGGGAAACGGATGATTGAACGAGTGGGTGGCTAAATTTGCAAATTCGCAAATGAGCAAATCTACTTATGAGAGTACAAACAGGCACGCGAGTTTTTCTCGCATGCCTGTTTTGCGTTATTCTTGACTTTTTTGTGATTTGACGGTATTATCAAGTCGATTGGATGTGAAACGATGAAAGCAAAAAACCTATCCATTTGGGTTGTCTTGACCCTAATTATAGCCGAACTGTTGTTCACTATATCAGTGCAACCAATACATGCCCAAGAAACCGTACATTACGTCGCGCCTAATGGAGACTGCGCGGGAATGTCTCCCTGTTACGCAGATGTGCAATCCGCAGTAGACTTGGCTGGCGAAGATGATGAAATTCACGTCGCGGCAGGGCGATATACTGATATACAAGTTCGTCCGCGTGACGACATTACCACTACAGGATTTGTTACCCAGGTAGTTTATATCAGTAAGAGTATCACTATTCGCGGCGGCTACACTACTACTAATTGGAGTACAGCTAATCCCATTTCCTATTCCACTACTCTGGACGCGCAGGGACGCGGGCGCGGGATTTACATCACAGGTAGTATTAGTCCTACTATTGAAGGTTTATGTATTACAGGCGGTGACGCATTGGGGCAAGGAGGATACTTCGACCCTGAAGTTTCTTTTCTGGGTACTCAAGATGCTGGTGGAGGTATCTATATCGTTACCGCTACAGCCGTTATCAGCAATAATCAAATATATAGTAATACTGCTAACAATGGCGGAGGTATATCATCGCTTTATGGCTCTACCATGCTTCGCGGTAATATCATTACTACTAATACTACGAAACATGGAGGAGGAGTATTCCTCTACAAAGGCTCGGCTACGCTGCATAGCAATACTATTGCCCAAAATATAGCTTATAGCGATTATGCTGGAGGGGGAGGTTTATATGTGTATGATAGTGATGTTCAACTTCGCGACAATGAGCTTATCACTAATACAACATTTATTCGCGGCGGCGGATTGTATTCATTTCGTAGCAAATTAATTCTTGACAATAATAATATCAATGCTAATCGCGCCGATAATGGGGGAGGATTATATTCTTGGGAAGGTAATTTAGAAGTTAGTGAGAATAAAATCAGGAATAATTATGTTATGAGTAGTGGTGGAGGAATCTTCTTGTACAAGGCTACAGCACGTTTTGTCGGTAATATCATTTCTAACAATTTTGCAGACGCAGATGGCGGAGGTGTATATTCCTTATATAGTCTATCTTGTATTTTACAAAGTAACGCTGTTTCCGATAACAGCTCGAAACGCGGCGGTGGTGCATATCTATTTGGGGCTCCAGTTACTCTTATCAGTAATACTATATCGGCAAATCGCGCCACGGATTATGGTGGGGGAATGTATCTAGGAAATAGTGCAAGTGTGCTTAAACATAACATTATGATGTCTAATACTACTGCTGACGAAGGACAGGGAGGAGGACTATATTTGACTCAAAGTTCAGCTACTCTAACTCATAATACTATCGTTTCCAACACTGCTTGGCTCGGCGGAGGCGCGCTGTTGGATAATTATAGTCATGCCACTATTCAGAATAACGACATCGTTGCTAATAATGCGCGTAGTGGTGGTGGTATTCGAGTGTCAGGTAGTAATATTACACTAACCGCCAATTTCTTTACGGCAAATCGCGCTGATTTGCATGGTGGTGGACTATACATAGCGGATAAGGATATTCCTGTAAGTAACAATATCTTCGTAAATAATTGGTGTGATAGCGGCAGCGCGATGTATATAGTAGGAGCTTCTCCTAAATTATGGCATAATACCATCGCAGGTGATGGAAATGGCGCGGGAGTGTATATCACTGCATATTATTGGCCAAACGAGGTATATAGCAACGTTACATTAGCGAATACTATCTTGGTTAATCATGCCACAGGAATATTCGTAACGGGATATAATGCCGCGTATTTAGAAGCCACATTATGGGGTGCCGATGATTGGGCTAACGGTAATGATTGGGATGGTACAGGAGATATTATCACCGGCAGTGTCAATTTATGGGATGTGCCCACTTTCGTAAGTTTTCCAGTGGGGGATTATCATATCAGTTCTAACAGCCCCGCGGTTGATGTGGGAATAGAAACAGTTATCAGAACAGACATAGACAATCAGCCGCGTCCTTATCACCAGCCTGATATAGGCGCGGATGAATATTGGCCGCCCGGAACACCTAAATACTCTTTTTTACCCATAATACTTAGGAGCTACAGACCATAGCTATCCATATAAATCAGGAGTAAATCATGGATTTTCAAAAATTTGCCCAGACTGTACAGGAAAATGTGGGAAAAGTAATCATCGGCAAGGCTGACGTGACAGAGTTGATGCTGGTCGCGCTGTTGGTCGAGGGGCATATCTTGTTGGAGGATGTACCCGGCATCGGCAAGACGACCTTAGCGAAATCGTTAGCGCGCAGTCTGGACTGCTCTTTTGCGCGCATTCAATTCACGCCGGACTTGCTGCCGAGCGACGTGACCGGCATAAATTACTTCAATCAGAAAAAGCAAGAGTTTGAATTCCGTCCCGGTCCCGTGCTGAACCAGATTGTGTTAGCCGACGAGATAAACCGCGCCACCCCGCGCACTCAATCCAGCCTGCTGGAAGCGATGCAAGAGCGTCAGGTGACGGTCGATGGCGTGACGTATCCGCTGCCGCGCCCCGCGTTGGTAATCGCGACGCAGAATCCGATTGAATTAGAGGGCACCTTTCCGTTGCCCGAAGCGCAGCTAGACCGCTTCCTGATGCAGCTCATCATCGGCTATCCCAGCGAAGATGAGGAAGATAAGATTTTGCTGAAATATCAGCGGCAAGACCCGCTCATTGACCTGCAATCGGTCGCGACGGCGGACGATGTGCTTGAACTTCAGCGACAGGTGAACGAGATTCACGTCAGTGAGGATGTGCGCCGCTACATCTTGCAGGTGACGCGCACAACGCGTGAACATGACGCGGTAGACTTGGGGGTATCACCGCGCGGCACGATGGCACTGTTCAAGGCAAGTCAGGCTCTCGCCGCGCTGCGCGGTCGCGAATACGTAATTCCCAGCGATGTACAACATCTTTGCCCCCACATTTTGACTCATCGCATTCACATCAGCCCGCGTATTAGACTGCGCGGACGTACTCCCGCGCAGGTGGTGGCGGAGATTACCGATTCCGTGCCGGTGCCGGTGGTGGAGTAAGATGTAAAACGTGAAGCGTGAAACGTGAAGACTATAAACAAATTACGCGAGATACTTTGCACATTGCAGCATTACGTTTTACGCATCACGTTTCACGAAATATCCTCGATAGAGTTATGGATTATAAGACATCTGGCGACAGACAACGCGAATTAGTATCGCGGCTTAGGAATAAAACCGAAAAGAAGAAACCGCGCAGTCTGTACGCTCGCGCGATAGAAAAACTAGGCGGCGGTCGCTACTTAGACCTCGACAAGGAGACGCAGTTCACCGAAGCTTGGATGCTGTTGGTGATAATTCTCACTATCCTAGGCTTGGTGTTGAAGCTGGACTTTTTGCTCGCGGCAGCTCTGACTCTGCTCGTCATCGCCGCGGCTAGTTGGCTTTGGAACAATCTTAGTCTTTTTGGCTTGCGCTATAGCCGCCATCTAAGCGAGACACGCGCCTTCGCTGGCGAGACGGTCGAGCTCACTTTAGAAGTACGCAATAATAAACCGCTGCCGCTCACTTGGTTGCAGATTATAGATGTCTTTCCAGGGTATCTGCCAGTGAATGGAAAGGACATCATAATAAATCCTTCCACCAATCAAGGTGAATTCACCACCTTCTGGATGCCGAGCGCGTTTCAGAGTCTACGTAGAAGTTTCAAGGTCGAATGTACGACGCGGGGCTATCATGCTTACGGTCCCGTGACCATCAACACTGGCGATGGCTTCGGGCTGTTCAGCCGCAAAGTAACGCGGCGCGACCGTCAACATCTTATCGTCTATCCGCGCATCTACTCCGTCGAGGAATTGCATCTTCCTGCCGAGAATCCATTTGGGATACGCGGCGCACGCCGAAAGCTATTCGAAGATCCAATGCGCACTATCGGTATTCGCGAGTGGCAAGCCGCCGACAGCCTGCGCCGTGTGCATTGGAAGGCATCGGCGCGGCACCAGAAGATGCTCAGTCGGCTCTACGAATCGAGCGAAGAACCACAGGTGCTGATTTTCCTAAATGTGGCTACACTGCGCCGTTCGTGGGAGGGGAACATTCCCGAATTATTGGAACGAACCATCAGCGTCGCGGGCAGTCTGGCGGCGGTATGCGCGGATACGCGCCTGCCCGTCGGCTTAATCGCTAACGGGTTTTTGCCGGGCAGCGATCAGCCCATTCGCCTGTTGCCGGGGCGCAGTCCCAACCAACTGATGCGCATTTTAGAACTGTTAGCAGCCGTCACGCACTTCTCCGCGCAGCCGATTGAGGAATTGCTCTTGCAAGAGGCGCTGGGGTTGCCCTGGGGCACCACGCTCCTAATCGTCACCGCCATCGCGCACGATGACCTGCTCGCCGCGCTGCTAGATTTGAAACGCAGCGGCAGACAGGTCGTGCTGTTCACCCTCGCGGAAAAGCCACCCATTCGCGAACTGCCGGGCATTGTAGTCTACCACCTGCCACATTTGATTGAGGATTTGATCGCGCCGGAGGAGGTGGGGTGACGGTAAAAATAGACAAGACTTCCGAAGTTTTCGGAAACTTCGGAAGTCTCCACTACTCGACGCGGTTTGAATGGCAGACTAAAAATGGGCAAGCGGTAAAATACTTGCCCATTTTGATTTGTGAGGGGTTTGTAATCGGGATATAATTAGCGAAATATGAAAGGTGAAATGTCAAGTGATAGAAATAGACCCGCTCGGCTGGATTCCAGAAAATACCAAAACACAGATTTTTGATGGCATGGTAGAGTTCGTTGCCCAACAAGCGAATGATGTACTAGGTAACCAGGCTGGCAGCGCCATTCGCGGCTTGAAGAGCGACGCGGCTTTTCAGCGCGATTTTGATACGGGGATAAAACGAGCTACAGAACGGTTTATGCGCGAGTACGCGCATCAAGATGAAGATTTAGTCGCGGCTCTTGTGCGCGACACCGATTTTTGGCGTTCGGAGAGTATTCGCGCTGCCTTATTCGAAATTCTCAAACACCCTGGCATGTATCTGGACAAAGAGCAAACCACGCTGGCGCGCAGTTTCGTTGATGTGCTGCGCCACCGCGTCAATCGCGAGCGTGTAGACCGCGCGGTGACATTCTATCTACGCTGTCTGGCTGAAGAACTGTGGAGTTTGCCTCCACTGCTGCCGATCTACGAGCTACAACTGCACCGCGTGACTGCGGAACGGGCTACGGACATGGTGCGGGAGCTACGCGGAATGCGTGAGGATGTACAACAAGCGATGGTGGCGCTGGTACAGAGAATGGCAGAACAGCAAAAATTACTTGTGAATGTTCCCGTCATGGCATTACCTGAACCACCAAAGGTATACCATAATCTGCCCAACCCAGATTATGTGCGTTTTGTGGGTAGGGAAGCAGAACTGGCGCGGCTGCGAGAGTTGTTATCCCCTAGCAACCGTACCTGGGTTGTCGTCGTTGATGGCATTGGCGGTATCGGTAAATCGGCACTCGCTCTTGAAACCGCGCACCGCTACCTGCGCGATTTTACGCGATTGCCAGAGGAAGAACGCTTCGAAGCTATCATTTGGACTTCGGCGAAGGCATCGGTGCTGACTGCGGATGGCATCGCCCCGCGCCAGCAGATTACGCGTACACTGGAAGACATCTATACCACTATCTCCGTAGCTTTGGAGCGCGAGGACATCACGCGCGCTCGCACTGAAGAACAGGATGAACTGGTATGCCGCGCTCTAACTCGCCAACGCACGCTACTCATTTTGGACAATCTGGAAACGGTAGATGATGA
>CAZSIG010000185.1:0-7204 GCA_964606195.1 uncultured Anaerolineales bacterium | reverse complement strand
GACGTCTGACAGATAGGCGCTTGCTCGCGCTCGTTCCCCGCAACGTGTTCATTAGAAGCAGTTTCGTCTAAGTTTAACGTCGCGGTGTGCGGTGTTTAAGTCACACTTGAAGTTATAGCATCGAGATAACTAGCGCGGTCGAAGAGAACCTTGAATCCATTAGCGACAACTTCCCTGGTTCCAGCGTCCAGCGGCTCTGCGATCCATTCTACAGTGGTTATGCCAAATTCAACCTCGCGCCCATTTGTGTACCAGACGCGTACCGACGTGACCTTGCCCCAATCCTCGAATTGCACTTGCGCCGCTTCGTCAAAATTATTCACCCATTCGGTATCACCTAAATATTTCTGCGGGCGCGCGGTCAAAACAACCAAATCGATGTCCGATGTCGGCGTCGCCGTACCCCGCGCATACGAGCCAACGAGCGCGACCGCAAGTACATCAGGCTGCCCACTAGCCCATTGAACTACATTAAAGAAAAAATCCTCAATCATGTTCACCTCCCAACTCATCGCAACGCTGTAGCCTCTCTTTGACTTCCCTAGCTTTTTGATGTATCCTTGAGTTAGGACTTACGCAAACCGCGTGGTAATTAACCGCAGAGAGCGCGGAGAACGCGGAGTTTTTCTAAAAAATATTTTAGCAAGCAATATACGCGGTCATGTACGTTCATTTATGGTCATATTTTTTTAGATGGCAAAAACGGGTTAGAAATTCTGCGCTCTCCGCGCCCTCGGCGGTGAAATTATTCTGAATTTGCATAAGTCCTGCTTGAGTATATGAAACGGCTTGACAGCACTCAATTATAACATTTTGTACACGGAGGAAGAAATGACAGAAAAAACGGTTATCATCACCGGCGCATCGCGCGGTTTGGGCGCGGCGGCGGCAAAAATTATGGCAGAGATGGGCGCCAACTTGGTGCTAAACGCGCGTTCGGAGGATATGCTGGAGCAAGTGGCGGCGGAAATCAACGAGAGCACCGGGGGCAGCGCGTTGCCGCTGGCAGGTGACATCAGCGAAGAAGCGGTGTGCGAAATGCTCGTCGCGGCGGCGATTGATCAATATGGACAGATAGACGCGATAGTCAATAACGCGGGAGTTATCGCGCCGATTACGCCCATCTCCGACAGCGATATTCCCACCTGGAAACGAAATATCGCGGTGAATCTATTCGCACCATTCATGCTCACGCGCGCCGCGCTGCCACATCTGCGCCGAACCAACGGCAGGGTAATCAGCACCTCCAGCGGCGCGGCGGTGAAAACGATTTCGGGCTGGTCGGCGTATTCCGTCGCCAAAGCGGCAATAAATCACTTCACCGCGATGTTGGCGCATGAGGAGGAAAAAATCACCGCCATCGCGTTGCGCCCCGGAGTCGTAGACACGGAGATGCAAACGCAAATTCGTCGCGATGGCGCGGCAGGTATGTCTCACGCCGAGTATCAGAAATTCATCCAATACCACGAAGGAGGAATGTTGAACCCTCCAGAGCAACCCGGTCGCATCCTAGCAGTGCTAGCACTGTTCGCGCCGCGTACATGGAGCGGGGAATTCATTTCGTGGGAGGATGATAGAATACAGGAACTAATACGCCAGCATCAGTAGAAAATGGTAGGGGCAAACCGGTGTTTTGCCCTTTTTCAGTAGTGGTAAAGTAGTAAATGATAGGGAAAAGTAATACGATAATTTAACCACTAAGATTTTTTTGGGTCAATGATGCTCATACGCGGTCAAAAATTATCATCCGGAGTGAGAGTTGCCTTGGTGTTCTTCGTGTCCTTTGTGGTTTATATGTAACGGAGATTCGGAATGATTAGACTATCTCGATTATACCTGTTTTTCACAATCGCGATGATGATAGTGGGATGTACCGCGCCATCAAAATTGGAGCCAACGGTGCAATTGGCGACGCGCCCTACAGAAACAACAACCGTCACGCCGACGCACACCGCCACCGCGTCACCAACAAGTACTCCCTCAGATACCCCGCGCCCCACGCGCACATTCACTGCCACGCCCACCAGTACGGCGACCGCGACGCGTTCGGCGACGCCAACACCTACTCCGACGAATACCGCGTCTTCTACACCTACGAACACTGAGACGTCGACGATAACACCAACCGCGACGGAATCACCTACGGTGGCGCAATTGGGATTGCGCTCTGAAATAACGCAATCGGAAGTACTTCCTGAGTTGACGCCGAACGAGATGGGGTACATCATGGTGTTAGAGTATCATCTCATCGAGGAGCCGGAAGCGCGGTGGAGCCGCACACCCGCGAATTTCCGCCGCGATATGGAGACATTGTTAGCGGAGGGGTATTACCCGATTAACCTGCGCGACTTGGTTAACGGGCACATCGATGTGCCGCACGGCAAAACCCCCTTCGTGCTCACCTTCGACGATTCTTCGAGCAGCCAGTTTCGCTATCTCAACGCGGAGACGATTGACCCTAACTGCGCGGTGGGGATACTGCGCGATATACACGAACGTAATCCGCAGGATTGGGCGCTGCGCGGCACGTTCTTCGTCCTGCTCGATGTGGACGTACCTGACCGCATTCTCTTCGGTCAGCCGGAATACGTCGCGCGCAAACTCCGCGAATTGACGGAATGGGGCATGGAGGTGGGCAGTCATACTATCTCACACATCAATATGGCGAAGTCGGGCGAGGAGAAAATTCGCTGGCAGCTCGCGGTTAGCAAGAACACCATCGAGGAATTGATTCCGGGCTACGAGGTACAGAGCATTTCCGTGCCCTTCGGCGCGTACCCCGCATCGGATGAGGTTTTCGCGGGGGAATATGAAGGTCAGGCTTACGCATACCGCGCCGCGGTGGAAGTGACCGGCGGGGCGAGCGTCTCGCCTTTCGCTGCGACATTTGACCCGCTACACATCAAGCGAATTCAGGCGATTCAGTCAGAGTTGGATTACTGGTTCGGTTATTTTCGCGAGCATCCTGAACTGCGCTTTGTCTCTGATGGTGATCCTGCGCAGGTGACTGTGCCTGCTGAACTGCCCGCGCCGCTGCGTGGGGATGGCTAGATAAAAAGTCGAGTAGTGCGTAGGGCGGCTTTCTTAGCCGCCGTTCTATATCGGTAGTAGAAACCCAACAGCAGGTAAGAAACCTGCCCTACTCCCCTGATGAGTTGCCCGCGTCGCTGTGTGGGGATGGATAGTAGGGCGGCTTTCTTAACCGCCGTTCTACTGCGTTCCATTTCTCGATTCAATTTGCAGAATACCGCGCAGTATGTTAAAATCTGCATAGATGGTTTGATAGTTTGAACACAGAGCCTTTGCGATTAGGAGTTGCCTGTGCAAGCGAAAACCGAAGCTATTCCCCTATCTATCCGTAACCTCACTTTTCAGTACCGCATTCGCGAAAAACCAGCTATTCGCGATATAAACTTCGATCTACATCATGGCGAACTGTTGCTCGTCGCGGGCGCCAGCGGGTGCGGCAAAACCACGTTGATGCGCTGCATCAACGGTTTAATTCCGCGTAGCTACCGCGGCGAACTTCAGGGTGAAATTGACCTCTTTGGGCGTGACGCCCGCGCCCTGCCGATGGCAGACCTCTCACAGACTGTTGGCACGCTGCTGCAAGACCCCGAACGGCAAATCGTGGGTAGCTTCGTGCTCAATGAAGTTGCCTTCGGTTTGGAGAATCTGGGGTTGCCCCGCGCCGAAATCGTCCAACGCATAGACGAGACTTTAGATTATCTCAGTATTCTTCACCTGCGCGATCGCGAGACCTTCGGACTGTCCGGCGGCGAGAAGCAGAAAGTCGCGCTAGCGGGTGTCTTGGCGATGCGACCGCGCATCCTACTCCTCGATGAACCCCTGGCAAGTCTCGACCCCGCGTCGGCACAGGAATCGCTCGTGCTTTTTCGCCGTTTGGCTGACGAGGGCGTCTCGATCATGTTAGTGGAACACCGCGTCGAGGACGCGCTGAAAATTCAGCCGAATACGGTGCTCTACATGGACAAAGGCGAGCAGATCTACTACGGCGATCACGCGGGCATGATGAAAGTGATCGACTATCACAAGGTCAAGCTCCCCGCGCCGATTGTGCTAGAAAGGGCGAAGTCAGAACCGCCGCCGGAGTTCACCCTCGCGGTCGAACCTGATGGGCAAGAACCGCTGGTCACTTTCGAGGACGTTCACTTCCGCTACGACCGCACCTTGCCCAACGTACTCCACAAAGTCAATTTCACCATTCGCAAAGGGGACGTGGTGGCGATTCTCGGTCCCAACGGCGCGGGCAAAACGACGCTGGTAAAACATGCCCTGGGGCTGCTCAAGCCGACGCGGGGACGAGTGCTGCTGGAGGGTAAAAACACGCGCGACACCACAGTGGCACAAGCAGCGCACACGGTTGGTTACGTTTTCCAAAGTCCATCGCAGATGCTCTTCGCCACCGACGTCGAGGAAGAACTCTCCTTCGGACCGCGCAATCTACGCCACGACGCAGAGACGATTGACCGCGATGTAAAATGGGCACTCGATGTGGTCAACCTCGCGGAGTATCGAGATTCGCCGCCGCTTGCGCTCTCTTTCGGACAGCAAAAACGGGTGAGTATCGCCGCGGTGCTGGCGATGCGGTCGCGTATTCTGATGATGGATGAGCCGACCGCGGGGCAAGATTACTGGAACTACATGGCGTTCATGGACGCGATATTGCAGATGCCGGGCTTCGACGCGATCGTCTTCATCACTCACGACCTAGATCTCGCGGTGGTGTACGCCAATAAGGTGGTGCTGGTCAGTGATGGGACTATCGCGGCGGCGGGCGCGCCCGCGGAGGTACTGCGCGATTACGATTTACTACGAAGCTGCCGCGTCGTGCCCACTTCGTTACTCGATTTGAACCTGAAGATGGCATCGCGCGCCGACAAGTTCATGCGCGCAGAGATGTTGGCGCATTTAGAATAGAACACTGATTTACATTGATTTTTTTCTTTTTTCATTTCGTCTGCTAGTTACAAAATTAGGTTTTCTGGCATTTGGAAATTCGCGAAGGAGGTGAGCAAAAGACAACATAAAAAGATCGTTTCATATAATTTTGCAAATCATTAGTTTCACAGAGGAGGTAGAACTATGAAAAAGTCTGTATGGGTATTCGGTACGCGCGAGGTAGTTTACGCGGCGATTGGCGCCGCACTGTACGGTGTTCTGTCATGGGTGACTAACTTCATCCCGCTCCCCGCGGCGGGGAATATCACTTTCCGCCCGGCGGCGGCTATTCCGCTCTTCTTCGGCGTCGTGTTTGGTCCCTGGGTAGGCTTTATCAGCGGCGCGGTCGGCAATCTGATCGGCGACTTCATCTCCGGCTGGGGTTTCTGGTGGTCGTGGGACTTGGGCAACGGCATCATGGGGTTGATCCCCGGTCTCGCGGCGTTGGCTGGCGCGGCTTCGTACAAAGACCGCGACGTGATCATCAAAGCTGAGATATTCGTCGTTATCGGCGTGTTGGTGGGGATGTTAGTTCCATCGTTGTTGGAGATTCCGCTCACCGGCGTCGATCTCACTACCGCGATCGGTGGCTACTTCGTTCCCGCCGCGATTGGGAACATCGTCGTCGGCTTGATTTTGGTACCGATTCTGATGGTCGCTTACGACGCAATAGCCTCGCGGTCGGGGCGATAGACTTTATCGCGAAATATTTACGCTCATCCCGCGTCCTTTCTCCTCAGTAGGCGCACCCTTTACGGGTGCGGTTGGCGCAGGCGTGAAGCCTGCGGCTACTAAGAGAAGGGACGCGGTTAGAGCGAGTTTGGAGGTGAAATCTCGCCATGTTAGTCACCTGGAAATATCGCCCGCGCGACAGCGTTATCGAGAAGTTTGACCCACGTGCGCGCTGGTTCTTCTCATTTTTGGTTCTATTCGCTATTATTCAGTTTTGGGATATTCGTTTTTTGCTCTTCTTTTTTGCCCTGATAATGGGGCAGTATTTCCTGACGCACCTGACTTGGGCGGAGACGCGGCGTGCCTGGATATTCATCACTATATTGGTAGTTGTGATTATTGGCATCAATACCATCATCACCGGGCGCGGCGGGACAGAGGAAGTGCTGCATGGCGGGCACGTTCTCTGGCAAGCGGACTGGCGCATATTGGGGCTGCGCGTACATCCTACTATCACTATAGAGAAAATCTGGTTCGCGCT
Source organism: uncultured Anaerolineales bacterium (assembly GCA_964606195.1). Classification (GTDB taxonomy): domain Bacteria; phylum Chloroflexota; class Anaerolineae; order CAZSIG01; family CAZSIG01; genus CAZSIG01. The sequence continues at coordinate 1,029 of CAZSIG010000185.1, read as the reverse complement.
GTCGCAGATAATCCGAATGCTCTCCATCGCGGTGCTATTTTTCATCATTCCCTACACGATGAACCCGCGTCTCTACGGTGTCACCTTTCGCGGCATGGGAATACCGGATCGCTTCGCCTTCTCGATGGATTTGGCGTTTCGTTTCGTGCCCACGCTGGCGCGAGATTTTGATACCACTTTGGACGCGCAGAAGGCGCGCGGTTACGAGGTGGAGCGTGTAGAGGGGGGAATAATCACCCAAATCCGCAAGCTCGCTCCACTGGTGGTGCCGGTCACGATGAACGCAATCCTCAGTGGAGAGGACATCACCAACGCGATGGACTTGCGCTGCTTCGGCTTACGCGAGCGCACTTGGGTGCAAGAACTCGAATACAAACCGCGCGACTACGCGCTCATCGCGTTCGGCGCGGTGCTGCTGATCGGTTCTATCGTCATTCGCAACGTCTTCGGCGTCGGCGCGTTCTGGGTGCCCGCGTGGTTGTATGGGACGTAATGAGTGACGAGTAGTGAGTAGGAAAATTACTCATTACTCGTTATTTTTTTACTCAAGTTGTAGCCGCAGACGCGGTGCTGATCGCCGCGCTGGGGGCTGTGGTAGTGGGGGGGAGGATATTGCCGTATGTTTGGAAGTTGTTTGAGACCAGCAAATGATAGATAGCTATATCACTCCACGCGCCATGCCAATCGCAGCCCAAACTGCTCTGCCAGTACCTCATACCGCGACTTTACCTCTTCCTCCGTTAGCTCCAACCTCATCGCCGTTTTGTGAACAAACTCTTCACTGATAGTTTCACGCGGATCCAGGAATGGGGACAAAGCATCCAAGTCGTGCGAGAGCAGTTTGCGGTCAGTCTCCTCCAGGCTTTGCGCCAAGCCCCTCAGCGCATTCTGGCGTACCTCCGCGTCGTCGCTATCCAGGCGTTCGCACAGCATCGCAATTGCCTGCACATTCCCAAGCTTGCCCAGCGCGGACGCCGCGGCGCGGCGCACCCATACATCCGCGTCCTCCAGGCGGGCGAGGAGCGGTTC
>CAZSIG010000184.1:0-7265 GCA_964606195.1 uncultured Anaerolineales bacterium | reverse complement strand
CTCCGCGCCCTCGGCGGTAAAATTATTCTGAATTTGTGTAAGTCCTGTGATTTTCAATGAACGTTTATGATCGCTTATGTTAGCAAAAAGGATTTTCCTCTGGCTCTTCTCCGCGTCCGCTGCGCCCTCTGCGGTTAATCAATACGTGCTTTGTGTAAGTTCTATCTCATTTATCCAACATCTCCCGCCGCCGCGCCATCTCTACGCGTAGTTTCGCCGCGTCGCGGGGATAGGTGAAGTGAAACGCAAACCAGCACGTAAACAACAAGAACCACGAGCCGGGCACACAAATCAGCATCATCGCCTGCAAGCCATACGTCTCCGCCAGCCACCCCGCGAAGAACGCCGCGAGCGCGGCTAATCCCCCCTCAATCGCGCCATTTATCGCCCACGCGGTGCTGCGTAACTCTGGCAACAACACCGCTTGTAGTATTGGATCTTTGCCGCCGCGATTCGCCCAGCCGACCATGCAGCCGGTCAGCAACCCACCGATCATCAGCGGGATGAAACTCAGTTCCACGAGAAAGAGTATCGCGGTCATCCAGACGCCGTTGAAGATGGAGAACTGCGAGACGATGATGCGTCCGTGCTGCGGCGCGCGGCGGTGCATCCAGTCAGAGATGATACCGCCGACGAACTGCGCGATCGCCTGCCCGATGATGATGACGGAAAAGACCGCGGGGGCGCGTCCCACGGGGATATTTCGCTCGTCCACCAGCCAAGTGACGAAGTACGCGCCGAGCACCACCCAGGGCGCCGCGCCGAAGATTCCCTGTACGAACGTGACCCACATTGTAGGTATGCGCAGGATTTTCTGCAAGTCGGCAAGCTGAATGTGAAACTGCCGCGCCTCTTCGCGAGAGATCGTCCCAGCTAATTCCGGTTCCGCCGCGCCGCGCGGTGGCTCTATAACGAAAATCGCGATGAGCACGCCGGAGAACACACTCGCGCCCCCTAGTACGAAAAATCCCCAGCGCCAGCCGAGGCTGGGAATGCTCAACATCCAGCCCATAGCCAATACACCGAGGATCAACCCCGCGAAGCCGATAGAACCGAGCAGCCCGTTAGCTCTGCCGCGCTCTTCGGGACCGAAGAGGTCCGCGATGAGCGAGAAGGTGGGGGGTAGCAAACACCCTAATCCCAATCCTGAGATCACCCTGATCCAGAAAAGCTGTTCGTAACTGTTCACGAAACCGCATGCCAGTGTCCACAAGCCCCATAACCCCGTGCCGAAGACGATGATCCACTTGCGGCTGAAGCGATCCGCCAGATAGCCCCAGAAGGGCGAACTGACCGCCTGAATCAGGTTGCGCCACCCCGCGATCTGTCCCAATCCGCCGTAGCCGAAGTTCAACGCCTCGCGAATAGCCGGAAAGAGCACCGACATCGCCTGTCCTTCGCCCTGATCGATAAAATAGCCCGAAGCCAATGCCAACACGGTACGCCAGCGACCGCGCGGTGTCTCTTTGGTATTCGTTTTCATGCTAACACATCCTCTCGTTCTGTCCCTAAATCATATCGCCGATATTCGTCCGCGACGCGGTCTTGCAGATAAATCCAATCATACGCCGCGGTAGGGTTGTGCATCATTTTGTGATATTGTTCACGCGCCTCCGCCGCACACCTCTCACAAGCCGCCCAGGGAATGCAGATTGCCCAGATGCGCTGGCGCCCGAAATCACCGCCCTGCGCCCGCGAGTCAATCCGCTGCCAGCCGGGGCAGTCGTCACAAACGCGCACCGTCTCCTCCTGCTGCTCGCGAATGCCATCGGTGTCGTAGAATATCGGTTTTTCGCGCGTGTAGGTTTCGCCCAAATGTGGATAAAGTTTCTGAAGCGTCGCGGTCGGGTTTCGCCAAATCTCGCGCAGCACATCCACCGTCTCCCGAATCACATTCCACTGTTCGGCGTGTTGTTTCAACCGTCGCGAGTCGTAATCGCTCTCGCGAACGTGGCTGTAATCCAGCCCCGCCATCGCTAGAATAATCGCCAGATTGACGTAGGGGAGCGCGCTCTGGATCGAGTAGCCCCCCTCCAGCACCGCGATGTCGGGGGCGAGCAGTTCGTTGAGCCGCGCATATCCCTGCGCGGAAACGCGCATGTTCGCCAGCGGGTCGGAGTAATGGTTGTCCTGCCCCGCGGAGTTGATGACCAGTTGCGGCGCGAAATCATCCAACACCGGCAGCACGAACTCCTCGATCACGTAATGTACCCCCTCGTCGCTCGTGCCCGGCGGCAGCGGCACGTTGAGGTTGCGGGCGAACGCGCCGGGTCCCCCCGGTTCACCTACGAATCCGCTGCCCGGATATAGCGTGCGTCCATCTTGATGCAATCCGATCACCAGCACATTCGGATCATGGTAGAAAATCTCCTGCGTGCCGTCGCCGTGATGCACGTCGGTATCTACAATCGCGATGCGTTGTACGTCGTACTTTTGGCGCAGGTGCGCGACCATGATCGCCTCGTTGTGGACGTTGCAGAAGCCGCGATTGCCGTGCGCCACGCGCATGGCGTGGTGTCCGGGCGGGCGAATGACCGCGAAGCCGTTGGCGATCTCACCGCTCATCACCGCGTCGGCGATGGTCAGCGCGCCGCCGACCGCGATGTGATGCGCCTCCGTCGCCTGCGCCGCCACGTCGGGCACGCAGATGTGGGCGCGGGCGATCTCTTTGTCCGTCGCCAGACGCGGTGCGTACTCGACGATTTCCTCTAAGTCGAGCACGCCCTCCTCCACGATCTGGTCTTTGGTGTATAGCAGCCGCTCCTCCCGCTCCGGGTGCGTGGGCGAGATCGCCCAGTCGAACGCGGGAAAGAAGAGCAGTCCCATTTTACTCTGTTTTTTGACGTGCATACTGATTCCTTTCTGAATAAGACTTACATAGATTATAGGACTTACGCAAATTCATAATAATTTCACCGCCGAGGGCGCAGGGGACGCGGAGAAGAGGAAGAAGAAAAAACCTCTTTACTTTTATAAACGATCATAAACGTTCATCAAAGAGCATATTCGCAGCGCGCTAAAGAACTAACCAGAAAACTCTGCGCTCTCCGCGCCCTCGGCGGTAAAAATACACCGAAGTTGCGAAAGTCCTAGATTATTAACCGCAGAGGACGCCAAGGAATATGCGTCAACTTAAGCGCAGACCGTATCTATACCTGCGCTCTAAGCCCCCGTCCGCGGGGGCGTTTATGAATAGGGCGATGCTTAGCGCATAGCCGCCCCCGAGACGGGGGCTTGGAGCGAGTTGGTAACGCGCGGCTAGGCTTGAAATTTACGTCTCTATACTTAAGATAAACTCCAGATAAAGCTACTACTACAGTTAAACCACGCGGTCTACAATTTTTGAGAGGTACATTATACATATTTCGCGCTTTTGTCAAATTGGGGCTTGAAGTGCGGCGCACCTTATGGGCGAGTAGTGGATAAATGGTAAGTGATAGTTAAAATGATAACTATTCAACCACTAAGAACACGAAGAACACTAAGGCTTTTCTCGCTTCGAATGATAGCTTTTGATCGCGTATGAACATTATTGAACAGGAAATACTTAGTGCTCTTGGTGCTCTTAGTGGTTAAACTATCGCGTTACTTTTCCCTATCACTTACTTCTTTACCACTACTTATGGGCGCGCATACTATGATTCTTGTCAAATAGCATTGGGTATGTTATACTCTCTGCAATCTACAATTTAGAGGTAAAGAATCATGACAAATGTTTATGATGAATTAAAAGAACGCGGATTTATCGATAATTGTTCAAACGAAGAGGGCTTGCGCGGTCAATTGGAAGAGCCTACCACCTGCTACATCGGTTTCGATCCTACTGCCAGCAGCTATCACATCGGCAATCTCATTCCGATCATGGCACTCGCGCACATGCAGCGGCATGGACACCGCCCCATCGTGATTGTCGGCGGCGGCACAGGCATGGTCGGCGATCCCAGCGGCAAGGACGAGGCGCGGCGCGTTATGACGGTCGACGAGATACAGGCGAATCTAGAATCGCAGAAAAAGGTGATGCGTAAATATCTCGACTTCGGCGCGAATAAAGCCACGATGATCAACAACGCGGACTGGCTGACGAAACTCAATTACATCGAGTTCCTGCGCGACATCGGAGTGCATTTCAGCGTGAACCGTATGTTAGCGGCGGAGGCGTACAAGGCGCGATTGGAGCGCGGCTTGAGTTTTCTGGAATTCAACTACCAATTGCTACAGGCTTACGATTACCTGACCCTGTATCGCGATTACGACTGCCGATTGCAGATGGGCGGAAGCGATCAGTGGGGCAACATCCTCGCGGGGGTTGATTTAGTTCGCCGCGTGGAACAGGAAGAGGTGTACGCGTTGGTATTTCCGTTGATCACCACTGCGTCGGGGGCGAAGATGGGTAAGACGGCAGAGGGCGCGGTCTGGCTGGACGCGGCGCGCGTCTCGCCATACGATTTTTATCAGTATTGGATCAACGTCGAGGACGCGGATGTCGAGCGGTTCCTCGCGCTCTACACTTTCCTGCCGATGGAGAAGGTGCGCGAATTGGGTAAACTGGAGGGTGCGGAGATTCGCCGTGCCAAAGAGGTATTGGCTTACGAGGCGACGAAGATCACGCATGGCGAAGATGAGGCGCGTAAGGCGCAGGAAGCCGCGCGCGCCCTATTCAGCGGCGATGCTTCGGCGGCGAATGTGCCCACAGTTACACTGTCTCACGCGGAGTTAGAGGCGGGCATTCAGGCGGTGGATCTGTTCGTTCGCGCCGGACTGCGAAATTCTAAGAGCGAGGCGCGGCGATTGATCAAACAGGGTGGCGCGTATGTAAATGACGTTACCGTCGCTTCATATGATGAGCTTATCGACGCCGCGCGGCTTGTGAGCGGCGAGATTATGCTGCGGGCGGGCAAGAAGAAATATATGCGCGTGGTCGCGGAATCGTAGAAACAAATAGGCGCAGCGCAGAAACAAATAGGCGCAGCTGTGAATGAATTCACAGGCTGATACGACAAACATGCTCAAGCATGTTCAGGTACGCGGGGCGCCTTCCCGTAGCACGCTTGAGCGTGCTTTTGATCGCAGCCCCCGAATTCATTCGGGAGGCTGTCCAATTGCCCCTAAAGTGTCTGTTCAAAATCTGGGAAATAGGGTAAACTACAGCCTGGAGGAACTTATGCGTATTCAAGTGAGTTTGCCCCAAGTCAAACCGGACGTTTATAAACTACCTGACACCTGCCCGCATGGTTGTGGGGGGCAGGAGTATCGGCCCCATGGTCGGCAAGGGGAGCAGAAACTGATCCGCGATACTCAATATACGGAGGTCCGCGCCTATCGCTATAAATGCACTCGCTGTGAGCGGACGTTTCGGGTGTATCCGCAAGGGGTAAGTGCCAGGGTCCAACAAAGCGAGCGGTTGAAGGGGATGACGGTGTTGTTGTATGTGCTGGGCTTGAGCTATGGCGCGGTCGAGGATTTCACCAATGCGGTGGGGTGTGGGTTGGGCAAGACGATGACGTACAACAATGTGCAAGAAGCAGGGGGGGCGCGGTAGCAGCAACAACAGCGGGTGCAAACTGGGGGGGCGCCCGGTCGTGGGGGCGGATGGCACCTATGTGAAAGTGTGTGGGGAGCAGGATTGAACCTTAACACCGCGCTGATTACGCGCGGGCGGCGGCTTTTTTGCCCTTGACCACCACGTTGAGGCGGGGGCGGGGCGGAAGTTTTGTCCTTGGGGAACGGCCTGGCGACTTACCTCGGGGTTTGGGCGGTTGGCCGGGGGGCCCCAACTGCCAAATAAGTCGGGCGAAGTCCCGCTGGACTACCGTGGGGGAGATTTCGCGCTGCTTCGCGGGGGGCAAGTACGCTTCCCAAGGGCGGGGGAGATGCTGGGCCAGGTGGCGGGCCTGACGTACGCCAGATGGATGATGTGCTACCCGCGCTCTTCACGTTCCGTTTCGGGCGTTGGGGACGCGGTGAGTAGCAGCTTCTGTTTGCCGAACCGGAAGAAGTGCTCGATGTCCCCCCGCGCGGCGTACGCCGCATAGATGTTGTCTAACGTGAGTTCGCCGCGGCGCGGGCCGACCACGATGAGCCACAGGGGGCGCGCAAACGCCCGCGTGCCATCTTCGTGGTACAGCAGCATGCTGACCAGCGTGAACGGATGCTGCCCCAGCGGAATCCGCTCTGGCTTGTTCTTCCCGGATATCAACATATTGTGCCAGGCCTGGATCTTCACCGTGTAGGTCTTCCCCCGCCGCCTGGGGGTAGAAAACTGCGTCTTTTGATCGGGAGGCTGCCCCGTCGGCGGATCGGGCAGCTTGAAGGGCGCACCATACCGGCGCGGACGATGGCGCGGGCGCTCCCCGTCGGGATAGACAAATTGGCGGTAGAAGGTCCGATTGCTCCGCCCCCGGGCGATGGTCACCAGATGTGTCTGTTCAAAAGTTGGGAAAGAATTCTTGGTCAGGTAGGGGTAACGGCTCATTGTGAGTCAGGAGACTTAAGCTAGCAGGGTCGTCATGTCGTAGTAACCAGGGTCAGCCCCCAGTAGCGCGGTCAAACTGACCACATTCTTGATCGATTCTTGCCGTTTGTACTCGCGCCTGGGCCGATAGCGTTCCTTGAGCCACCACCCAATCAGCCGCTCACAAGTATTGTTCGGCCCATCTAGATCATCCCGGCGCAGATCCAGCGTTAAGTTGCGCCACCGATTCTCCAGCCGCGTGACCATCAGGCGCATGCGATACCACCCACTATGGCGGGTGCTTGGGGGAGGGACCGGGACAGCTTTGTAGCGGTCATACATGGCCGCCAATTGCTCCTCGGCATCGGCGGGGCGGGCGCGGATCAGTTCTTGGAGGGTCTCCAAATCCGCTTGCATTTGTTCGGGGGGCAGTTCACCGTTAGCCGGGGGCGCGGGGCTATGCGCTAACTGCTGGCGCAAGCTATCAGCTAAGTCGGCTACATTCCGTTGGGCATGACTGCGCCAGATTTGATGGGCGGTGCCGATGGTATCGGCCACTTCCCGGTATGCGCCATGATCATCGCTCACTAATACTTCGCCGTGAACTAGGTCTACCACTTCCTCAATAAGCTCCAGGATTTCCGTACTGGCTTCACTGGTAATGATCGCTAACCCTAGCAGTTCGCCACGGTGATCGTCCACTACGACCTCGATCCCTACCTGCTCCCCACACCCTTTCACATAGGTGCCGTCCGCACTCCCGACGGGGCGCGCTCCCCCAGTTTGCACCTGCCGTTGTTGATACTGCCGCGCT
>CAZSIG010000183.1:3060-7271 GCA_964606195.1 uncultured Anaerolineales bacterium | reverse complement strand
CTACCAGGGTATTCTATACCCAAACTTCTCCATCACTCGCCCTGCTTGAAGTTTCCACTCCGCGATGAGCCGCGCCATCAAATTTTGCCACTCGTCGGGCGACCGCCCTAACGCGGCGGTCAGCGATTCGTAAACGCGGCGCGGTAAATCGCCCGCTGTTGGTGGTTGCCAGCCGAATTGGCATTTTAGGTCGATAGATTGCGCCCAAAACGCTTGACTGAACCAGCGCAAATCGGCGCGCGTGGTTTCAATGCCGTAGTTACGCAGCACACGCACCAACAGGTCGTCATCACTCAGACGCTCCCCCGCGCCATCTTGACTGAAAATCACGAAGGTGAACGCGCATTGTGACAGCGCGTTGCACAGCAGCCAGAAATACTCCCGCTCCAACATGCGCCGGACGACGCGCTCGAAACAGGCGCGGTACGCTTCGTCAGGCGCGCCCGGCGGCGGAAGCTCCTCATCAATCTTGTAGATTTGTCCGGAGTAGTGCCCGAAGAACCGCGAGAACGGCATCAGAAACGTCCAGAGCGCGTTGCTGTGCCCCGCGTTGCCGAGCGTCCCTTTGCCGCTGGTGAAGACGATGTCCCGCATCGCCGGATACAGTTCCGCCAATGCCTGCGGGCCATCGCCAACGGCGCGCAGCGCGGGATAATCTGCTACCTCACTGGTGCGAAGCATTTTCACCGCGTGCCCTGCGACGCTCAATTTACCCAAGCCACTCGACTCGGCGATGAAATCGGGAACGTCGCGGTGGGGAATAATCTCGCGCTCAACACCCTCGAACAGCGCGGCGAGACCGATGCCGATGTCCATGATGTCGCAGCCCATCTGTTCGATGGGGAGAATGAGCCGCTGTTCAACCTCGTTCCACAAATCTAGCTTAGCTTGAAACGTATCAGCATCGGGTACCAAACCGAGTATGGCGAAGGTCGCGTAGGTCGGCTCGAAATCATCGAGGAAGATGTCGCGACCGGCGGGCGCGTAATCAGCCGGTACCCAATGCCAGTGGCGGCAGTCCACCTGACACCAATGACAGCCGGTTTGCCCCTGCCGCGTCTTGCTCAAAAATCGTTCGCTGCCGAGTTCCGCCAACGGCGTCCCGACGCGCCGCGCATTCCACGCGGGTAGGGTCGTGAATTCGTTCGCGCCGCCAGTATCATACAATTTATTGACAGTACCACCGGTTTTGCGTGAGAGCCGCGCACAATATTTGTTCAATAATGGCGCAATCGCATCATTGGGATTACGGGCAAATGGTGTGTCATTCCCCGCGAAAAACTCCGATAAGCCCAGCGGTTCGCCGCGCAAGACCAGCGCCGCGGCGAAGCGGGCGAAAACCGCGCCCGCGCCGCCGCGCCCCGCGTGGTAAATGATGTCAGCCGCCAGATTAGCCGCGCGGTAGCCCAGCCGCGCCCCTTCGCCGAGCGTGAAGATGCTGCCGGTATATTGCTTGCCGTCCAATTCGCGCTCCGATAACCAATAGAACGCGCCGCGCTGTCCGGCGGGTAGTTCGGCTGCCGATTTGAATTCTACGTTCAGATCAGGGGCGCGCCCGCTGATGGCCAAATATGAATTCGCGAACTCGTTTATCTCTCCGTTCACGAACCAAATCGCGTCGATGCCCAGATTAAGCAGTTGCGCCGCGGCGCGTCCGCCGACGAAACTGTAGTGCGGAACGCCAGTCAGCGGGGAGATGTAGCCGACGCTCGCCTTGTTGCCGGATAGAAACGCCATGGGCCCGCGCGCGATGATGAGGCTATCGGCGTCGCGGCGCAGTAGGTATTGGCACAGCGTCTCGCCACTCAGCACGAAATAATCGGCGCGGGCGTCATGTTCCAACACTTCAACGCGAAGCGTCTCCAATTGCCAACTTTGTGCAACCGCGTCGATAATCAACAATCTTCTTTTCATAAATTCTCTCACTAGCTATCTGACACTTTCAAAATACCACTTCAGCCCGCGCCGCGGTTCGCCGAGTGAACTCGGCGCGGCTACCGGAAACATGCTGAAGCATGTTCGGTATAACGCGCTTCAGCACGTTTCTCATAGCCCCCATGAGTGAACTCATGGGGGGCGCGGCGCGAGACAGCAAACTGTCAGGTAGTTAAATTAACTCATCACGTTTCACGTTTTACGCATCACAAGTCCTGCATCACCCTAATCGCCGCCGCGCCGCCCATCGGACATTGATACTCACAGATGCCGCAGCCGATACACAAATCGCCTATCACATACGGTCGCTGAAGGATAATCTCCGTGCCGTTCGCGTCAGTCACAGTCACCTCCTCCAACTTTATCGCCTTGTCTGGCACGGGGCACATCTCCTCGCAGACGATGCAGGGAGTATCGTAAGCCCAAGGTAAACAGCGGTCGCGGTCGACGAAGGCAAGTCCGATAATCTGCCGCCGTTTGGTCTCCAAATCTAAAGTGGGAATGGCATCGGAGGGGCAAATTTGCCCACAGGCGTTGCAGTCGTAGGCGCAGTAGCCTAACCGCGTCGCCAGGCGTGGCGTCCATACCCCTTCCAAACCAGCCTCAAATATGGTCGGCTGTAAGACCGCGGTGGGACAGACCTTCATGCACTGACTGCAACGAATACACCGCGAGAGAAATTCGTCCTCATCGGTCACGCCAGGGGGACGCAGTAAATACGGATGAGATTGCTGCGCCTGAGTTCCCGTCTGCAGGACTACAACGCTCGCCGCGCCGGTCGCCACGGCAGCCAACATCTGCCGCCGCGTGGGATCATATTCGCGACGCGGCGCAGGTTTGATCTGCCATTCAAAACCGATACCCTCGGTGGGGCAGACTGCTAGACAGTCGAGACAGACGATGCACTCGGAGGGGATAATCTCGTAGCCCTGCGCGGTGTCAATCGCGTCAACACTGCACGAGGTTCCGCAGTGTCCGCAGCGATTGCAAGCCGCGCCGATGACCGGGCGCAGTAAGGAGATTTTTGATAATAAGCCTAATAACGCGCCGAGCGGACAGAGGTAGCGGCACCAGAACTGCGCCGCGAAGAGATTGAGGGCGATGATGCCGCAAAACAGTGCGGCGATGAGCAGGTTTCCCGTGAAGACCGGCTGTTCGACGGGCAACACCACGCCGCGCACTACGCTCTCTAACCAGTCTATCGCCGGGCGCAGGAGGGGAACGGGATAGAGCGCGCGTTCGGTCGATGTAACCGCGTGGTTGAGCGCGGGGATAAACGCGGCGGTCATGGTGCGCGTGAATAGTGTTATCGGGTCGAGAATGAGCAACGTGAGATTACCGAACAGCGCGGCGGTGACGATGACGAACAGCAGAAAATTATTGACTATGCGCCATCGTGCAGAGAAGTGAACGGCGCGGCGATGGGCATCGCGAAAGCTAATCCACTCCAACAACGTACCAAGTGGGCATATCCACCCGCACCAGACGCGCCCGACGAGGATAGTTAGACCGATGGTGAGCAAGGCTAGGGCGAGGCGCGGTATCCAGGCGCGGCTCGCCAGCATCGCGGCGAGCGCGGCTAAGGGGTCTAGGCGGAAGAATAGGTCAGCCATTGGCAACGCGGCGCGGCGTTGCAGCGCGGCGAAGAGGAGGTAGATGTATAGGATGAAAAATATGATTTGTACTATTTGCCTGCCGCGCCGCCAATGGCGCCAGGTCAGGCGCGGGATTTTGGTGTGGTTCATAAAACTATTTTAAGGACTATATTGCAATTATCTGTAGAGGACGATTGGGATTTCAGATGGTTACAAGGAAAAACCTGCCACTAATTTCACGAATTTTCACTAATTTTCTGTTTATTCGTGCCAATTAGTGCAATTAGTGGCAAAAAATAAACCGCCTGTAACCCGTGAGTGAACTCACGGTTGCTATGAGAAACGCGCTGAAGCGCGTTATATCGAATCACTGCACGCACTCGCGCAGCGCGGCGACCAGTTGGGCGTTGGAGATGGCAATCGCCGCGGAACGCGCCAACAGTTCTGCCAGCCGCTCATCGTTGTCATCGAACGCGATGACCTGCGCGCTCTCCACCGAAAGGGTGCCCAGCGGTTTATCTCTGCACACTATTGGAACCACCAACAAAGAGGAGAACAATGGCGCGTTCGGATTGGGTATGAAGCGCGCGTCGGCGGTCACATCGGGGATATTGACCGGGCGGCGGTTCTCCAGCGCCCACCCCGCGACGCCTTCGCCGACTTGGAAATCTAACTGTTTTA
>CAZSIG010000183.1:1850-2960 GCA_964606195.1 uncultured Anaerolineales bacterium | reverse complement strand
GGAGAGATACCGGTGCCGGTATCGGTGAACCGAATGCAAACCTCGTGGGCGCGCCGCGCGGTACTCACGTGCAGTTGTCCCCCCTCCGGCATGGCGTCCAACGCGTTGATTACCAAATTCAGAAACACCTGTTTGATTTGCCCGCTCGCTATTCTCAAATCGGGAATGTCATCCGCGAATTCCGCGATAACTTCCACCTCGTTGTGCTGACATTGCTTCGCGGTCAATTCCAGTACTTGTTGCACCAAACCATTTACATCGGCAGTCTCTTTTTCCTCATCCAAATCCAATCTGGAAAAACCGCGCACGCGATTCGCGGTGTGTGTGACGCGAAGCGCCTCTCTGTAGGCTATTTTCAAATATTCTCGTATATTTTCGGGATTATCGGCATCTTCTTGCGCGAGTTCCAGAAGACTGAGCAGGGAGTGAAGCGGATTATTGACCTCGTGAATGATAGAGGAAGCCAACTTTCCGATAGCCGACATCTTCTCCGCGTGGACTAACTGCTGCTCCATCTTTTTGCGCTCCGCGATTTCATCTGTCAATTTCTCCGCAAAAGCCCGCGAACGTTCCAACGAATCCTGAAACTGCCGCGTGAAAAATCGTAGCATCAGCGATACTAAAACATAAAAAGTGCCCAGCGTCAGCGCCCAGTATATCATATCCTGCAACGGGGTATCATCTGGATGGCGATAAACATACGGCGCGCCGAGCACAAAAGTCCCCGCGATACAAAGTCCCAAAGTCACCCATTGCATTCTGCTGTCAAGAAGCAACGCGGTCATAATCAGCGTAATGGTATATTTCATCAAAGTGGTGGTGCCCATACCATAAACGTAAGAGCCATGTAACGCGCTGGCGAGAAAAAGCACCGGGGGGATATACGCGCTCTGTCGCCAATATCCGCGCTGTGCCAGCCACCAACTGCCGCATAAAAGCGCACTCAGTAACACCGCCGTGCTGGGCACATCCGCTATGACCATATTGTACATGTGCGCCACTATCATCAACGGCGTAGTCACAAGCAGCCCCGCGCCCATGATAACCAATATAACTTTGGTCATATATTCGCGCCGCGCCGCGTCCTCGTCAGTCGCTCGCGGCGCGGTC
>CAZSIG010000183.1:0-1750 GCA_964606195.1 uncultured Anaerolineales bacterium | reverse complement strand
CTATTCGCGTCGACCAATCCCTCGATTTGTGCCGATTGTAACGCGTTCAAACTGTCGGACGCGGTTTGGGCATCGGGATATTTTATCAATAGCAATTGCCCCTTTGCCTCATCAAACTCATACCGCGCCAGCACCCCGTCCGTCTTCGCGCTCAATTCCAGCGAATTACGTCCGCCCAGCCATAGGTAATTTTGAATAGAAAGCTCTTCGTGGAAAAAAATCTCACTGCGCGGTACTAACCCATCAGCGGGCAAGCGTTTCACCAATTCAGGATGTTCTCCGCCGGTGGGCAGCGCGGCGGCAACGGCGTGAGCGATATCGCGCAATTCGGCGTTGCTTACCTCCTGACGAGTGAGTACTCGTACATAATAGCGGTCTTGCCAAAAGCTAATGCGCCGTCGCGGGTCGGTGTCACCATCGTTGCCGATGTCACTAGATTCGCCGGCGCGATTGCTGGTGAAAAGCCCATAAGCGTTGGCGGGAGAATCGACTTGCCAGATTTCGATGCCGAGCACCGCGCCCGCGTCGTTCTCGTAATTGCGCACTGCCACCTGCTCGAAACCGTAGACGAAAAAGGCGTCAGCTTGCCCATTCACAAGGTCATAGAGCGTGTCACGGTCGTAAAGGCGCGCCTCTTCGGCAGGCTTCCAACCGGAAACCTCGCCCGCAGTGGGAAAAAAACCGATTACAGCAGGCTCGTCCTCTTGACATCCCGCGAGTAACAACAACAACGAAACTACAATCGCGAAAAATTTCGATAATTTAGAACTTCTTATCTCAGGAATCTCCGCGCTCTTCGCGCCTCTGTGGTGAAAAGCATAGATAATATCAAACATTGATTTCCTTAACCTCGCTGTCATTAAGTTCCAATTTTCCCAAGCCCATATCCGCCGCCGCCTTGATGAACGGAATGTCCGCGCCGTTCAGGTCGAACAGCGTCGCGGCGTAGGCATCCGCGGCGACGAAATCGTGGCTGGCGATTACGGTATCGAGCTTCTTTACATCGTTTAAGCTGCCGCCGGTTGGACCATGCGCGACTAGAATTCGCACCGCGTCGACGACGGTCAGCGTCGGGCGTACTAAGCTGGTCAAATCCGCGACGCGTTGCCCCAGATTGCGGTGCATACGCGGCGCATCGCGAATCACGCCGAGCAGGTTTTTCATCCCCAAACTCAGCCGCGCCAACGAGTGGTGCTTGGCAATCGGCACGTTAATCAGCACATTCGCGTCAATTACGTCGCGATAAACCTCCCATTCGGTGATGTCCTTGCCCTCCGGTATCGCGGTCTTGGCGAACTTCACCGGGCTCATCACCTCCATCTCGCCGCCCGCCGCCGCGACCGCGTCCGCAATTCCCGTGACCTGATAAGCTGACTCCGCGGTGCCGCCGAACGGCGTGTCCATCACCCGTACGCGCTTCGCCCCCGCGCCGCGACAGAGCGTCACCAGCGCGGCGACGACCTCGGGGTTGGTGGTCGCGGCGTACTCGTAGGAATGATACGCGACGCAGATGTTGGGCTTGATAATCACGTCATCGCCCGATTTGACGAACCGCTCGATGCCCCCCAGCGCGGCGACGGCGGCTTGGGTGATGGCGGTCGGCTCCGCGCCGCGCGCGACTGCCAGATAAGCCTGATCGCCCGTAGGTTCGGGAGCGGCGCGGCGTCCGGATTGGGACCCCGGCGCGGTGTCGGCTGGTGAACCACATGAGACGTTAGTGAGCACCGCCGCGGTGCCCAGTCCCCACGCC
>CAZSIG010000182.1:3209-7292 GCA_964606195.1 uncultured Anaerolineales bacterium | reverse complement strand
TGCCCATTTTCACCTTTCGGCGCAAGGGGGGAGTGGCGCGGGGCGAAAGTTATATCCGCACCACGCAACTCGTAGACACCGAAATCTACGGCATCGTGCGCCACCCGCAGTACTTGTCGGGTGTTCTGTTAAGTATCGCCCTGGCGTTGATCGCCCAACATTGGCTCGTCACCGCGTTAGGCGCGGTCGCGGCGGTGGTGTATTATTACAACACTTTCAGTGAGGAACGACGCTGCATTGAAAAATTTGGGGATGCTTACAGGGAATACCAGAGGCGAGTGCCGCGGTTGAACTTTGTGTTGGGGGTAGCGCGGTGGATACGACAAAGATAAAACTGACCGTTAAGATACTATTTCACTAAACAAAGATATTGAAATAAAAAACGAAATGTGGTATAATATTGAGTAGAGTTAATGATATTTGTGCGTCCGTTGTCATATATACATATTGCCCCTTGATAACGATTTCGCGAAACGTCAATCTTACCAGTAACGGACTGGCAAAGGTTGGCGTTTTCTAATAAGTTAAAACAGCATAAATTGAACCTCGTGTTGAAGCGTAGCTTCATTCTCGCCGCGTGGTTAGCATTTGATAAGGAGGGTATAAATGACTTGTCCGAAATGTGGTTCAACCGAAGTACGTATCATTGATAACCAGTATACTTATAATGAGAAAGGAAAGGAAGTTCTAATCAACATTTACGAGTGTAAAACTTGCGGCGAAACCTTCGAGGGCGCAAGTCGCCACGAAACAGAGAGCGAAGAAGAATAACGCGTCTTTAGCATTCGGAAGTACATTCGCGCCGCGCCCGAATATGCTGAGGCAGGTATTAGAGTAAGGCTTTCTCAAAGTCGCGCAGTTGGAATAATATGTCACCCTGAGCCCGTGCGGGGATAAACTACGCGCAGGGTCTCGTTCTCCCGTCAATTTGGTTCATTTTACCCCACAGGTAACGGTTATCGCGCAAACGAGATGCTTCACGGCGTTCAGCATGACATCTTGAGCCAGAGCTTACTAGAGTTTTGTCTACGCGGTTTGTACTTTGAGAAAGCCCTAGGTATTAGAGTTAACCCATATATTAAGAGGTTTTGTTTAGAGGATAAAAAGGAGGTGTACGATGGCTGTTATAACCATTTCCCGGCAATATGGCAGTGGAGGCGACGAGGTTGCCACGCGAGTTTGTGAAATACTGGGGTACCGCTATTTTGATAAAACCGTGATGGCACAGGTGGCTTCTGAGGTAGGGTTATCAGATAATGAGATAGTGGATTTTTCAGAAGAAAAGCATACGGTGAGGAATTTCTTGGACCGCTTGCTCTACGGTCCGCGAGTGGTCGCTCAGGTTAGAACCTGGAAGCAGGATACCACTGGCGCGCTCAGCTCGACCGTAGAAGCGCTTACAGAACCTAAAGCGATCGCGATGGTTCGATGTACGATCGAACACGCCTATACGGAAGACAACATAGTGATCGTGGGGCGCGGCGGACAAGCTATTCTACAGGAAAAACTCGGAGTGCTTCATGTCCGTATCGAAGCCCCCTGGAATATGCGCGTCCAGCGCATCGTAGATCAAGGGGACGCCCCCGGCTTGGCAGCGGCAGAGGATTTAGCTCAGCAAAAGGATAAAACCGCCGCGGACTACTTAAAACGGTTCCACAATATCGACTGGTCAGACTCAACCCTTTATCACCTAGTGATCAACGCAGGTAAGTGGCATATTCAAGCAATGGCTAATCTCATCGTCAACGCGGTCAGCCAGATGCCCCCGAGAAGGGAAGAGTAGATTCTCGGAAACACCTAACCGATCAGCACTGGTTCGGTTGAGTTGGAGTTTCCCGGACTTCCGAAGTTTGGGAAACTTCGGAAGTCTATACGCGGTCAACAGTAGTCAATAATTCCCACTGAATACGCCCGCGCGGTTATCAAATCCAACTGCACCAGTCCCAACCGATCATAGGAAAAAGTATTTCGCGATGGTCATTGGCAGTCAAGAGCGATCGAAGTGCGTCGCACTTTAATTGCTCCCCATTCAACAGAACCTATGCCGACTTTCTGCTTTTTCGTGTTAATTAGGACAATCCATCGCGTTAACCCTACAACGTAAAAAGGCTTCCAAGTTGATACTTTGGAAGCCTTTCATCGTATATATATTCGCTAATGGAGCTGAGGGGACTCGAACCCCTGACCCTCTGAATGCCATTCAGATGCTCTCCCAACTGAGCCACAGCCCCGCGATATTCTGCGTAAATGGAGCTGAGGGGACTCGAACCCCTGACCTCTACAGTGCGATTGTAGCGCTCTCCCAACTGAGCCACAGCCCCTTCCGTTTGCGCGAAGGACAGTATACATTATTTCCGCGATATTGTCAAATCCCCTATGCCGCGTAGGGAGCGAGATGCGAAGCCGAATCTCTTTTCTTTAAGGTCGTTTGCACTTCTGTTAAGTTTGCAGTACAATTTTATACGTATAGTAAATGTATTGGTAGCGAAATAGTAGGAGCATGGTATGGCAGATAGCGCGAGCATTCTGGTTGTTGACGAACGAAATTCTCAACAGTTTCTAGGAGAGATGTTGTCCGAAACCGCGACACGTATTGATCAGGTTTATTCCTCTGCGGAAGCGTTAGATCAGCTACAAAAGCAGAGCTACGACCTCGTCATCGTTGACCTGTATCACCTCGACAGCCTCGCGGCAGAATTTGTACACGCGGTTCAGACGCGTGATTCGCGAGCGCGTGTCATGCTAGTCACCGCTTACGATTATGAAGAGATCGGAGTAGAAGGTAAACGCCGCCAATGGATCTATGATTATGTGACGCGGGCGATCAGAAGGAAAGGCTCCATACAAGAGATGCAACGCGAATGGGAGCGTATCGCGGCTAGTATAAAGGGCATTCTGGTTCTCTCCGATGATAGATTGAAACAAGTCACTAAAAGACTCTCCAATCTTCGCACCGACGTTGGCGCCAGCGGGGTGATCATGGCAACCATTGTGGGCGGCATCATTTCGCAAGAGGGGGAGATAAAGGGGATAGAAGCCCCTAATTTGGTCAACCTCGCGGCGATTGGGCTGGCAACCTCCTTCGAAATGAGCAGCTATTTTCAGGAAAAGGGCCAAATTTTCGACCTGAACTACCATGAAGGCGAACAGTTCGACGTTTACTCCGGCAATATCGGCTCTGAACTATTCGTCACGATTTTATTCGAACGCTCCGTCCAAAAGAGTAAGATCGGCACGGTTTGGTATTACCTGAAACAAGCATTGGAAGAGATTTTGCAAATGGTCACCGCGGAGGGGTTGGTGGGACCGGCATTGGAAGAGGAAGAACCCCTAGCCAGCTCGACGATGGTCATACCACGCGGTGAATTGATGAAAAAGATGGAAGAGGCTCTATCCTCTACAAAGGAGGAGGAAGAAGAGTGGGATATTTTCGGAGACATCAAGCCCTCCGTTGAAGAGATAGATATGTTGGACTTCGGAGATTTCGCGGAAGAGGAAGAAGAGGGGGTGCCTACTGACGCGGCGGAAGAAACTAGTGCGCCTCAGATGATGGATTTCGAAACGGCAATGTCTTCAGGTGTAGTTAGTAAGAAACTATTAGACATGATGGGGGACGCGGAGGAAGAAAAAGAAGAAGAATGGGACATATTCGGAGATACGGGAGAACAGACGGAAAAAGTTCCCGCGCTGGACTTCGGAGATATGGAAGAAGAAACAGTCGCGCCGGCGTCCGAACCGAGTGAAGAAATTGTAGATTTTGAGTCCGCTTTAGCGGCGGGAGTAGTCAGCGAAGATTTGGCAGAGTTGATGGGAGAACCGCCAAGCGAAGAGGAAGAATGGGACATATTCGGAGACATCGCGACTTCAGCCGAAGAGCTACCCGCGCTCGATTTTGGCGATTTGGAAGAGGAAAAAGCTGCCGCACCTGAACTTGAGTTCGCGGCGGAAGAGACCACAGAGACGTTGGATTTTGAGACGGCTATGTCTGCCGGAGTAGTTGATACCGATTTGACAGATTTGCTGGGTGAGGAAGAAGAGCAAGAAACTGAGGAATGGGACATCTTCGGGGAGGTCGCGGAGCGG
>CAZSIG010000182.1:0-3109 GCA_964606195.1 uncultured Anaerolineales bacterium | reverse complement strand
GAAGAAACCGCCGCGCCCGAACCGGAGTTCGCGATGGAAGAGACTACAGAGACATTGGATTTTGAAACGGCTATGTCCGCCAAAGTAGTTGACACCGACTTGCCAGAGTTAATGGACGAAGCGGAGGAACCGGAGTCTGACGAGTGGGACATCTTCGGGGATGTCGCGGAACAGGTTGTTGAGCTACCCGCGCTCGATTTCAGCGATTTAGAAGAAGAGCCTCCCGCGCCCGAACCGGAATTCGCAGTGGAGGAGCCTGCCGCGATAGCGGATTTCGAAATGCCTCCAGTAACCGAAACGGCGGAAGAGGGAGAATGGGACATATTTGGCAAGGCTGCCCCCTCAATTGACCATCTCGCGGCGTTAGATTTCAGCGAGGCGGAGACTCCCGAAACAGGCGCGAAAGAGACTATGCCTCCTGTAGAGCAAGAGGCTCCGGTTGAGGAAGAAGACGATTACAATCTAGCGCAAGCGATAGAACAAGGCACATTACGTCCAGAAATATTACAATTATTGGGCATAGACGAAGAGATTATCGACGCGGTCGAGGAAGCTATCGCGGACCATAAAGCTGGTGGTGAAAAACGCAAGCAGCATAAACTTCGGCTACAGAAGATGTTACAACAGGGATTAATCGAGGACGAACAACTCTCCTTATTTGGCATAACCGCTACGACTACCGCGCCAGAAGAGCCAGAACCTGAAGAGGAAGAATTAACCGACGCGAGTCAGAGCGCGATAAGAAGGTTGGCAGCATTTCGCTCGCGGCGAAAAAAGTAATTGTCGGTGTGCTTATCTTTTGCAAATTAACTTATTTTATGCTATAATGTCGTTCTAATTATGGTGGGCGTAGCCTAATGGTTAAGGCTCTAGACTGTGGATCTAGCGATTACGGGTTCGAGTCCCGTCGTCCACCCTCCAGGGGCGAACAACCCCTGTGATAGCTAACCGCTTGTTGGGAAGCGGTCCCCCGCGCCGCGTAGTGTGGTTAGCACTACGTGGCGTCTATTTTTTTAAGGTGCGAGAATTATACCTCAATGCTACAGTTTTGCTGAATGTTGTGGCGCTACTTCTTTATCCGCTACCTTTTCCCAGTGTTCTATCAACAACAAAGTCTGGTAAATGTCTTGATATCTCCAGGCTTAGACATAGCCAATTTAACAGCCTCCAGTATATTTACTCACAGTATGCTAAGAATACGCTATTTCGGCTAATTTGTCAAACCACGTTTGGGATGGTTCACTAATGAGTCTACTGAAAAAAGGTGGAAAAGTCAGCAGATTAAGCGGATAAAGCGGATTTTTGATTTTGTCTGACCGCGTATGAATACCAATGAGCGCGGTTCCGTCAGCTTAATCCGCTAAATCCGCTGAAAAAGTTGTTTTTTCAGTAGAGTCACTTATTGAAAACCAAACTATGCCATATTGTGAACAATGTGACTGGACTTAGGATTTTGGTGACAATGTTTTCAATAAAGAGATTGAACCTATGTTTGATTATGGAGAGTCATCCTTCTTTGGGTACAATACACCAGGATTATATACAGTCTCTATGACCGTGACCAACATGGTCGGCACTAGCTCAATAGCTCATCAAGTCGAAGCTTTACCCATTCCCTCAGCCAATTTTGTCTTAACTCGCACGGGCGCGAGTATTATCGTTGAAGCTACTGACACAGACGCGACCGCATGGGAATGGGATTTCAGCGATGGCATCACCGCGACGGGGCGTATAGCTACTCACACTTACACAGATACAGAAAATCTGGACCTGTATATGGTACAATTGTTGACGTATGGCAGTAACGGGTGCCCTAATACAGGATTCCAATATGTGATACAGCAAGACGAAGATACTCAAGGGATTCCCACTCTCTCCGAATGGGGCATCTTAGCTTTCACTGGCGTACTAGGCATATACGCCGCGTGGCGGCTAAGGCGGCGCGGGGCAACGCTATAAACGCTACATTCGCGAACGCGAGTAGCAAATCTGCCTACCCGCCTTGCTGAAGAACTTCTATTAGACATAACTCGCACCATAACATACCACAACAAAAGACGAGCTTTCGCGTAAAGCTCGTCTTTTTGTTTTAACACCGCGAACCTCTACATCACTCGAATGCTATTCACATCCTATAACTCAAATTTACTACTTGACTTCCGAAACGTTTTATTATACACTACGTCCAGCGCAAAATGTACCGCGTAGCCATACCATTGGTGTTTTAACCTGTGAATACCAACTACTACCTTAACGATATTTGCTTCGAATGGCATATTGATAAAGCTGTAGCCAATCTTCATAAACATGGCGTTTCATTCGAAACCGCTTGCGAAGTATTTTTCGATCCTTTTCTGGTGCCGTTAGATGATGAGTATATTGACGACGAAGCGCGAGAGCGGGTTATAGGATTAACAGAGAATTGGCAGTTGCTATATGTAGTTTACACCCTACGCGGAGATACCATTAGAGTAATCTCGGCTCGTCCCGCGACCGCGCGAGAACAAAAAGCGTATGAAAATAGATAAACTCCAAGAACGATTAAGTAAAGATCGCCCCATGACTACGGTTATGATTGAATTGCCCGCAGATGTCGTGGCTGACCTCACTAGAGTTGCTCCACTGCGCGGCTTCTCTGATTGGGAAGCGTTACTGCGCGCGTATATTGGACAAGGATTGCGCCAAGACCTAGCGCGTTTGGATAGTAATCAGATCATGTCTAACTTACTCGAAAGTCTCCGCGCGCATGGGGTGTCTAATGAAACTATCGCCTCCGCGGTGGCGGAGGCACAGTACTCGACATACTAAAGCACCTCAGCTTCGCGCTGACAAGCAGCGCGGTTGATACGAAATAGTACAGGGGCAAGACAGCGCAGCATACGTACCGCGTCGTCTCGCCCCTCTTATGTCTTATAGGGCAATATATGATCTACCCCAAAATTATGGGGCAACGCAGATTTGTGGGGGAGATATGATAAATCGCGCTACCACGCGGTGCGTAATGCCGCCGTAGGGCGGCTTTCTTAGCCGCCGTTCTAGCTCATTAGCCCCCCCAACGGCAGGTATGGAAACCTGCCCTACCCCACAAATCCGCGTAGAGCCAAAATTA
>CAZSIG010000181.1:6039-7304 GCA_964606195.1 uncultured Anaerolineales bacterium | reverse complement strand
CCGCTGATGGACAGCCCCGCGCCGATGCACAGCGCGAGTATCACGCGGGGGAAACGGATGTTGAAAACCACCGTCTCGACAGTCGGCTGCCAATCGTGTTGGATAGGCAGTACGGGCGAGAGCAGGACGCGCACCATCGTCGGTGGGGAGATGGGATATCTGCCCAGAAACAGCGAGCCAAAGGCCAACGCGAGGGGAAGGATGATAAATAACGCGGTTAGCGCGGATTTTTTGTTGGTGCTATTAGGGTTTTGTGACATTTTATTGTGAAAAAATTCAGTTTCGGTCTCGTCTTGTCAATACAGTCTGTAACAGCACAAACACTACCAGCGCGATAACGATCAATATCACCGCGACCGGCTGCGCTGCGGCCAGACCGAAGCCCGCGAACCGCTCGTAGACCAGCACCGGGATAACTTTAGGGTGATAGGCGAGTATCACCACCGCGCCGAACTCGCTGATACCCCGCCCCCACATCATCACCGCGCCCGCGGCGATGCCGCGCCATGCCGCCGGCAGCGTGACGTACAGGAAAGCCTGCCACCGCGTCGCGCCATCCGTCTCCGCCACCAGCTCCAATTCGGGATTGACCAGCGCGAAAGCCTCGCGCGCGGTGTTCACCAGAAACGGCAGGCTGACGAACAGCATCGCGACGACGATGCCCGGCACGTCGTCGGTGAAGCGCAAGCCCACCGCGCCGAACGTCCTGCCGACCGGCGCCTGCCGTCCAAAAACCATCAACAGGGCAATACCCGCTGCGGTATGCGGGATCACTATCGGCAGATTGATGATCCCCTCCACTACTGGCTTGCCCACGAAATTGTACCGCGCCAGTAGGTACGCCAACGGCACGCCGGTCAGCAGCGCCAACAGCGTAGCCCAGAACGCGGCGTAGAAGGTGAGCCACAATGCCGCAAGCACCTCCGCGTCGCGCAGCGCAGCCCCCAGCGCGGCGGGCGATACAGCCAACACCGTACTTATCAACGGGACGAGCACGAACAGCAGCAGCACCGCGCCCGCGATGGTGAAGGCGATTATCATGGAGTCAAGTCGCTTGTAGTAATTCATCGATACTTTATGAGACGTGAAACGTGAAGACGTGAGGCGTGAAGAAAGTGTATGAACTGTGTAATACTCTTCACGTTTCACGTTTTACTCATCACGCCTCACTCCTGCCTTGACCGCGTTGGGCAGCGCGTCGTAATTGTCTGTTTCCGGTGGATCGAGCAATGGGTGGTCGTGATTCTGCATAATTTCTCGTCCTT
>CAZSIG010000181.1:0-5939 GCA_964606195.1 uncultured Anaerolineales bacterium | reverse complement strand
CCAACTTTCACGTCACGGCGGGCGATGACTTTGTACCAATTCGCCGCGTCGATCTCGTCCGCGTACTTGCTCTGCGGTGTATATGCGATCGCCAGCCGATTAGTGGCGAACCTGACGTACCAATTCGCGTAGGGTTCGTTTGTCTCAGGGACGCGGCTCTCGTACATCAGCAGCGGGATCAGGGCGTAGTCCGCCGTCACTGCCACGTCGACTGGCTGGTGCAGCTCCGTGACGTGACGCACCACCTGAATGCTGCCGTGTCCTTCCATCAAGACATCGACGTTGGGGTGCGCGGTTTCGTAAGCGCGTTCCAGGTCATCAAAGGGGATGATCAGACTGCCCGCGAAGAGCACCTTGAGGGAGATTTCCTCCTCTGACGGCGCGATGCAGCCGCCAGAGATTGTTATCAGTAAAGCTAAAAGGGCAAATATCAACAAAAAGCGTTTTGGGGACATGATGCTCCTCATTTTTTCTAGTGCTACTCGCGCATCAACCGCTCAGCGCCCCATACCATCACCACCGCAATCGCGGTGACGACCCACAGTGAGATGTAGAAAATCTCCTTTATCAAGTTTTGGTAGATGACCTGAAGGACTATATTTCATCAGCCATCTGAAGGGTTTTTATCATCAAGCGTTCATCGATTCGCAAATTAGAATGCTGTAATTGCTCAATATAAGGCTTTACCTTGAGTATGATTCTTTCTTGCTTAGCAAATAGTAAAATCCCTTGGCTACCTGTAATCTCAATCTGATTCAGTCTTGCGACTTTCCGCGCTCGTTTGTCATCTATCAGCAAATAATCAGCATTGATTTGCTTGTATAACGCCATTGCCTCAAGTTCACCTCTTCCAAGTCCTCCCGCGTTAATTACCATTGTGGTCAAATCAACCGCGCAAACCTTCTCTTGAAGATAATGATGTAAACGGACAGCCATAGGTTTTCCTTCCACAATCACTTCGTCAAATACAGCCTGTGGAACTTTCACCTTTTCAAACAAACGATCAAGTAACTCCAGCCCGTTACAAATCGCTAACGCGATTAATGCCGAACTATCCGCGACGATAATCATGTGCGTCGGCTCCCCGTCAATCGCTCCACATCCGTCCCTAATTCATTCGCGTCATAATCAATGACTGCAATGTTATGCCGGTTACAAGCGTTGATAAATGTATATCGGTCTATCTCTGCTAGTTCACAAGCAGCGCCTGCGGATAACTGTCCAGTTTGAAACATCAAAAGAGCCGTATAAAGTTTAACATACCGCGTAATCTCCGGGACTGTATAGTTGATCACATACTGATCAGGGATCTTCAATACAACTTCCATAAAACCACCTCTTTAGTTCTTATTCCCGCCTATATCACCAAATTCCCCCGCGTTCTTCACTACCTGTATTATACTCTCAACGATTACACAAAACAAGTATAAAAATAACAGGATTTACGAGATTTCCAGTTCTCTATCCTGTCAATCATGTAAATCCTGTCTGCAACCCAGCAGCCCCCTACCGCGCCCGCTACTTCACCTCAATCCCCACCACACCCTTCACCCAGAAATTACTCTGCAAATCGGGCATCACCATGTTCAACACCTCTCCCTCGAACGCGACCATGCAGCTCGCGCAAGCCTGCACGTCAGCCACGCTCGCCTCCGCGGAGTACCCATCCGCCGCGGTAAAGACTATCGATTGTGCAGCATCAGTCGGTTTCGCCCCTTCCAACAGTGCGCTCACCAGCACCCCCTCGTAGGTCTGCATCCCTCTCTTCGGGTGCTCGATCTCCGCGCTGCTCACCTCCATCACCCGCAAATCTTCCAGCGACAGCGCGAGTTCGTTCTCCACCGCGCCGCTGATAATCAACGCCGTGTCCTCTGGCGCGGTTACCTCTGCCTTTTTAGGTGTAGGTCCCACGGTCGGCTCAGGCGCGGCGGTTTCCTCCGGCAGATTTACCACGATACTGGCGATCTGTCCGACCATCTCGCTATTTGCTAAATCATCACCGACCAGCCGCAGCGGGAAATCGCGCTCGCCCAGCGGTTTACCATCCACCAGATACGCGACGATAATGTGCGCGTTCTCTTTGACACGCGCACTATCGAACGTCGCGGTGTAGCCATCCGCGGAGCTCACGTCTATCGTGTACCCCGCGTCGGCAAGTTCGCGGTTGAACGCCTTGCCCTTGTGATTGTTGTCATCATCGACGCGGCCCGCCAGCAGCCAGAGGGGGATGCCCGTCCACTCGCGGCCATCCAGGTCGGTCCACTGCGCCTCGTGGCAGTGCGGGGCGGCGCCAGACTCGAACGTGGCGCGATCCATCTCCTCCGTTATCGTGCCATCCAGGTGCAGCGTCCAGTCTTGTACTTTTCCCTCAATCACAATCTGGTTCACGAACTTAGCCCACCAGTGCCCATCCGTGACCTGATTCGCCGCGTCGCCGACGATAACCAGACGCAGCGCGCCGTTGCCGCTCTCTGCCATCGGCTTGCCGTCTTCCTCGTAAGCGATAATGGCGTGCAGTTCCCCCGGCGGCGCGCTGCTCTCGCCCGATTCGGGGTCATAAGTTGTGAACGCGCCATCGGCAATCTGTTCGTAAGTGAAAGTCATCTCATAGCCATCTTCCGCGATCACCCGTACACTGTCTTCGGGCGACAGTGCGCCGACCTGCGCCGCCAAATCGGTCATGGCGACGCCCTTGTACGGCAGCGGCGGGAAGATGCGCCCGGTGCTGTTCTTGAACCCCGCCCAGCCCTCCGTCGCGGGCAAGGCTTGCAGTTCTGCCATCGTGAACGCCACCGTACTGCCGTCGCGCCCGGTAATCTGCAGCGCCGCGGCGGCGGGCAGCGCGGGCTGAGCCTCCGCCGTAGGTTCGGCGGGTGGTTCGGGCGCGGTCACTTCCGGCGGGTGAACGACGATCTGCGCGATTTGCGCGATCATCTCCCCCTTCTCTATCCCCTCGCCGACTAATCGCAGCGGGAAATATTCCTCCGGCAGCGGACTCCCATCCAGCAAATACGCGACGATCAGATCATCGTTCAAGGCAAACCGCGCGCTGTCGAAGCTAACGGTATAGCCATCCGCGGCGACTACGTCCACGCTGTAGCCCGCGTCGATCATGGCGCGATTGAACGCCTTGTCCTCGTGGGGATTATCGTCATCGACGCGGCCCACCAGCAGCCAGAGCGGGATGCCGCTCCAGGTTTGTCCCTCGCCATCCTGCCACTCGTAAAGGTGACAGTGCGGCGCGGCGCCCGACTCGAAAGTGGCGCGATCCATCTCCTCAGTAATAGTGCCATCCAGATGCAGCGTCCACTCCGCCTCCAGCGGTTTGATCGTCACGCGGTTCACCCATTTGACCCACCAATGTCCGTCCGTGACCTGCATTTGGTCGTTATTGAGCATACCGAGCCGCAAGATACCCTCCTCGCGCTCCGACAGCGGCGCGCCCTCGCGCTCGTAGGTCAACACAACGCGGAGAGTATCATCGGTGGTAGTTTCCTTGCCGGTGCCCGGATCGTAGACGGTGAAGGCACCGTTGACGATCTGGTCGTAAGAGATAGTCATCGCGTAGCCGTCATCCGCTTCAATGCGCACCGCCATCCCCTCTGCCAAGCCGCCGACCAGGGCGCACAGTTCCTCGACCGCGACGCCCTTATGTAGCGCGGGCGGCGTGATGCGCCCGGTGCTGCTCATCGACCCGCCCCACGCTTCCACCGCGGGCAGCGCCTTGACTTCCTCTAACGTGAGCGATATGGTCGTGCCATCCAGCCCTTCTACCGTCAGCACCACCGGCGCGGGCGCGGTAGGTTCCGCCGGCGCTGCGGTAGGCGCGATTGTCGGCGGCGCGGGCGGTATCGCCGTAGGCTCTGCCTGAATGCACCCCACCGCGATAACCATCACTAATAATAAACTGAGCCATCTAATTGTATTTTTCATCGTTTCCTCTCTCTCTAAATAACCTTTTAGGACTTACGTAAAATCGCACTACAAATCACCACAGAGGATGCGAAGAGTATCGTAAAAGGTTTCTACTGCCGGACATACACGGTTATGAGTATTCATTAAAACTCATATTCGCGGCGCGATAGCAACCTGTCCAGAAAACTCCGCGTGCTCAGCGGTAAAAAATACCCCGAAGTTGCGTAAGCCCTACCTTTTATAGCTACGTGAGTTTCCACCCTTACCGACTGCCCCTCTAACTTCAATCGCTATTCCGTGACTTTGATTTCAACCGTACCTTTAACCCAAGTTCCCTTGCTCAGTTCGAGCATCACCGCGTTCAGTTTGCCATCTGCCCCGAGCGCGAGGATACAATTCTCAGTCAGGTCAGCCATCGCAACCTCCGCCTCATAGCCATCATCGGCGATCAGAGTAATAGTCTTGCCTGCCGCGTCGACGACGGCTAACAATTCTGTGACGCGTACTCCAGTGTACGAATCGTCCGCTGTCTCCACCGTGACCTGTTCCAGCGCCAGCAAATCTTCCATGCGTAAAGGCACACCATTCACGATCAGCGCGGCAGCTTCGGGCTCGGCGCCGCCCGCGCCGGTGATTTGTACCACGTCTTTAACCCACGTAGCTTTGCTCAAATCGCCCATCACCGCGTTCAGCTTGCCGTCCGCGGTATAAGCCAGAACGCAATCATCGTTCAAATCAGCGACCGGCACTTCCGCTTGATAGCCATCGCTGGCAATGAGCGTGATAACTTCGCCCGTCACACCCGCCGCCGCCAGTAAATCGAGCACGCGCACCCCGATGGGCATATCGGCTTGGCTGGTCTCTACTTGTTCCAACGCGCCCAACTTCGCCGCGTCGAAGATTACATCGCCGACTGTGATAGTGAACTCCCCTTCGGGCGCAGCGGGCGCGGCAGGTTTTTCTTCTACCGCCGCCGTCGCCGCGGCGGAAACCTGAATCTCGATGACGCTGCGCACCCATGCGCCCATGTCGAAGCCGGGCATCACCGCGTTCAGCTTACCGTCGCGCGTGTACGCCAGCACCGATTTGTCATCCAGCGCGGCGTAATCGACCATGTATTGGTAGCCGTCGTCGGCAATCAGCGTAACCGATTTCCCCGTCGCGCCCGCCGCGGCGAGCAGGTCTAGAATCCGCACGCCGGTCGGCAGGTCGACCTCCATCGTCTCCACCTGCTCCAACTCCTTCAACGCTGCCGCGTCGAAAACCGTGCCGTTGACCGCGACGCTGAAATCGCCCGCGGGCGCCTCGGTGAGATGCTTCGCGGGCGCGCCGTGGCTGTGTACCAGTGACGGGCCGTTGTAGTTCACGCCGAAGACGTTCTGGTAAAATTTGTCCGCTTCCGCCTCGATATCCACATTCGCGAAGCGGTCGGGATAGAACTTGCTCGCCAGCCATTCGATGCAGAACAGGGCGCGCGGCGAGGAGAAATCCCAACTCGCCTCGGGGAGAGAGTAGACCTGCTCATTTTTGACCGCGCTCAAGCCCGTCAGCTTCGGGTCATTCAGCACAGCGTCGACGTCCGCGCCATTGAGCAGCACGACCACCTGCGGATCCCACACCAGCAACTGCTCCGATGAAACTTCGGGCATCCAGCCGGTCAAATCCGCCGCGACGTTGACGCCGCCCGCGACGACGATCTGCGAGTGCTCGAAGGTCTCGCCGCCGTAGGCGTGGTAGATGTCGTGCCCGCCGTAGTAAACGCGCACCTTCTCCGCTTCGGGAATGTCCGCGACGCGCGCGGTCACGAGATCGAGGGTATTTTGCAGAGTGCTGATGAGTTCCTCCGCGCGGTCTTCGGCGTCGACGCACTGCGCCACGATGCGAATGTCATCCATGTAGTGCTCGATAGTCTCGAAGTGCGCGATGACGACCGGCAGTTCCGGCGCCTGTTCCTTCAATGCCTCTGCTTGCTTGATGCGTCCGTAGCCGCCGTGCAGCACCACGTCGGGCGCGATTTTCAGCAT
>CAZSIG010000180.1:0-7310 GCA_964606195.1 uncultured Anaerolineales bacterium | reverse complement strand
ACCGCCCTGACGTATTGTACAGGGCGCAATCCCCATTGCGCCTATTTTCGGAGTAATGGTTCAATTATGTTCGCGGTCATTCCTCTTTGACATTGCAATAATAATGCGGTATAATTTGGCTTTAATCTATAACAATTCAATTTACATAACATTTTTAAATTAAGGTGAAACATAAATGGACAATAAAACTAAGAGTACAACCACGTTTGTTAGGGGGGCGTTGTTAGTAGTCGGAACAATATTATTATGGAGCATGATAACAGGCATCGCGTTCGGCGCGACGCCAGAGCATATTGACCTTCCCGCGTCTGTCTCTTATTCGCTTACCAATGTTCAGCCATCGTTTGCGCCTCAGGCAATCACCGCAACTCACCGCGTCGATTTGGAGTTGCTCGATACGTGGGCGGGCGACGCGCGCGGCGTGACGGTGCGCGGCGATTACCTCTACGTCGCCGCCGCTGATGGACTGTATGTGCTAGATGTCGTCTCGCCCGCCATTATGTCTGAGGTGGGTTACACCAGTACCCTCTCCGCCGCCAATCGCGCGATACTTCAGGGCGACTACGCGTATGTAGTCAACGGCGCGGGCTTGCGCATCGTGAACATCAGCGCGCCCGATAATCTACAAGACGCGGGTTTCTACGATACCGCCGGCACCGCGCAGAGTATCGCTATCTCCGGCACATACGCCTACGTCGCCGATGGTAGCGCGGGCATACAGGTGCTTGACGTGACCGATCCAATCTCTCCCACCCACGCCGCGACCATCAACGCGCCGCAGGACGCGCGCGATATTGCCATTTCCGGCGGTTATGCTTACATTGCTGACGGCGCGAATGGCTTGCGCGTGCTAGAGATAATCTCCCCTACCACGCTGAACGAAGTGGGATTGTACGATACGCCCGGCACCGCCGCCGCGGTCGTGGTCAACGGCCGCTACGCGTATATCGCCGCTCAAGACAGCGGCTTGCGCGTAATCGATGTATTCAGCCCCACCGCGCCGTCCGAAGTGGGCTTCTACAACTCGCCCGGCGCGGCTGGTGATGTAGCACTAGCAGGTAATTACGCGTACCTCGCCGATGGGCAGGATGGCGGCGTCCGCGTCGTAGATGTACGTGACCCCACCGCGCCAATTGAGGTGGGGCAGTTCGCGACACCGGGCGCGGCGCGGGGAATCGCCGTCACCGGCAGCTACCTCTACGTAGCGTGCGCCGAGGGTGGAACGGTCTCGCTCCACTCCACCGCGCTAAATCTACAGTTATCCAAAACTGACGCGCCAGATCCGGTCAGAGCCGGACATGATTTGGTTTATACGGTGACGATTACCAACGCGGGGGAGACCATCGCGGGGGTAGTACTCACTGAGACTTACGATGCGCGTGTAGATTTCGTGGCTGCCGACCCGCTACCAGACGATGGCAATAATGTTTGGACTTTCGACGGCATCGGCGCGGGCGCGGTGGAGACGGTGTTGATTACGGTGCATGTGCCGCTTACTGTTGCTGATAAGGTAATGTTGTACAACACCGCCACGCTCACCGCGTCGAATATTGGTCCATTGGTGATAACCGAAACTACCACCGTGCAAGCGCCGATAGTGACATTGGTGAAAAACGCGGCGCACCCCGCGCCGCTGCGCGTGGGTGATATTATCACTTATACCATCACCGCAAGCAACGAGGGGAGCGTGAGCGCGGACGTCGTTATCACCGACCCGCTGCCTGCCGAAGTGGTCTATCTCGACGACACAGTAGACGGCGCGGTTTATGATGCGGAATTTAATCAAATCGAATATAGCGGTGTCGTCACACCAAGCGCGGTTCATACTATTACCTTCGCGGTGCGCGTCGGCTGCGTCTTTAGCGGCACGGGCGTCACTAACACCGCGTGGTTGAATTATGGGCAAGGGCGTGTCTACAGTGATACCACCGCGGCGACGGTGTTCGGAGAGGTGCGCACGGTACAGAATTTAGATACCGCCGCGTGGTACTGCGCGCTACAAGATGGCATCGACGCGGCGAGTTGGGGCGAGGTGGTTATGGCTTATCCCCGTACTTATACCGAAAATATCACCTTGCGCGGCGGCGTCAAGGTGTACGGCGCGGGCGCGGGGTTGAGTATAATCAAGGGCGACGGGACCGCGTCGGTGGTTAGTGCCAGCGGTAGTGGTATAACCGCGACGACGGTCATCTCCGGTTTCACCATCACGGGCGGCAGCGCGGAGCAGGGCGGGGGTATCTACGTTGACGCCGACGCCGCGCCGACCATTCAATACAACACCATTCGCGGTAATACTGCGACGAAGTTCGGTGGGGGCGTGTATATCGAATTCGCGGAGGAGTTGACGCTGACGAATAACCTCATCATCGACAACACGGCTGCCCAGAGCGGCGGTGGTGTCTACGTCATGTACTCCGCGTTAAACATGATGGCTAACATCGTGCGCGGCAACGGCACCGATGGGGTGTATGTGGGGAGCGAAGCCACGCTCTATGGACGCGGCAACCTGATTTGTAATAATACCGGCTGTCAACTGAAAAACGCCGGCGGCGCGAACGTGGATGTCGCGGATAACTGGTGGGGGGAGAATGACCCAGCGGACAAAGTTTGCGGCACGGCGGTTTACACGCCCTGGATAGAGTTGTCGCTCACCGCGGACCCGATGGTGATTCCGCTGGAGAGTGTGACGACTACATTAGGGGTGCTGATGTCCGGTGAGGAATATGGCGTACCCAAGGGCACGACCGCGACGCTCAGCGCGCTGAACGTGGAGATCGCCGCGCCGCTGCTTACCCTCTCTACTTCTGCCGTCGCGGTAACTACGGTGATGACTCGCGTCGAGACCGGCGTGACGGAGGAGATCGTCGTCACCGCGACGGAGGGCTGCTGCGGCGGCTTCGTCACGACTACGGTGCGCTTCGCGCCTGACTTGCATCTCATCAAAGCAGTAAACCGCGAAGCGGCGCGCCCGGGCGACATATTGACCTATACCCTGAATCTGCAAAACCGCAGCAGTTGGGTCGCGAAAGAGATATTTATGACCGACACTTTGCCCGCGCATATCGAGTGCGCCGACGCGGAAATCTGCGGCAGCGGCGTGGTGAGTTGGTATGGAGATCTGGAGGCAGGCGGCGAGCTGACCTTCACCTATCCCGCGACGGTGGCGATCGTCGCGGAGGGTACGGTGATTACTAACGCCGCGGTGGTGCACGACGGCAATCGCGAGAACCCGTCCGATAACGTAGTCACTACTGTAGTGAGCTACGAGCCGAATGATTTGTGCGCGCAGGCGCTGCCGATTACGCTGAGCACCGTTTACACCGGCTACGTCGCGGACGCGGCGGATGTCGATTTCTACAGCTTTTTCGTCTCCGAGCCGAACAGTTTGGTCTGGATTACGATGACGCCACCGCTGAGCGCGGGATATGAGATATATTTGTATGATAGCTGCGGCGCGGACGAGCCGGTAGGCAGACGCCCGTTTATCCCCCTTGAGGGCGCGGCTAACATCGGCTACAACATCGGCGCGGTGACCGGCACTTACTATATCTCCGTATCGGCAACTATCACCGAAACCACCATCGCCACCGCGCCTTACGGCTTGATGGTCAGCACGAGTCGCGGTTGTATGCCGGATACTTACGAACCAAACGATACCTGCGATTGGAGCGAAGAGGTTATTCCAGAGTTGGAGTATAGTTCATTCGTGTGCGACGCGGCGGATTGGGATTTCTACACCGTCCACGTGACGTATCCCAAAACTACGTTGTGGGTGACGATGACTACGCCTAACGACATGGATAACAATGTGTATCTATTCGACGCGTGTCAAGCCGGTGAGCCCGGAGTCCGCGTTGATGAGGGAGAGCAGTGGGATTATCAACGGAAATTGCTCGGCTACAATGTAGGACAGGCGGTGGGCGATTATTTCATCGCGGTGAACAGAAACATCACCGGGGCGGAGTTGTTGACCGGTTCTTACTCCGTACAAACATACCTAGAATTGCTTGATACCTATGAGCCGAACGACCTATGCGACCGCGCCCATGATATTACTGCGGGCACGGTCTATTCTTCCTACATCTCGCGGCGCGGTGATTTCGATGTTTATAAATTGCGCGTCAGCGAGCCGGGGACGCGAGTTAGAATTGATGTGCGCAATAATAGCAACGTCGCCAGCGACCTGTATGTCTATAAGGCTTGCCCCGCGCAAGTAGAGCCGATTTATTTCAGCGAACAGGAGCTTTATCGCGACGAGGCGGTGGAATTTACGGTTTGGACTGATACAGGTGACTATTTCATCGGCGTGCGCGGCAGGGATGCGGAGTATTTCAGCGCGGAGCCATATCAGTTAGAGGTCACTACGACGCCCATCGCGGCGGGCGATGACCCGCACGAGCCGGATAGTCTCTGTAATCAGGCGTTTCCGCTATGGGCAGGCGCGGTCTACTCCGCCGCGCTCAGCAGCGGCACCGACACCGATTTATATCGGCTGTACGTCAGTGTCCCCTCCGCGACGATTACCGTCTCGATGCGGTTGCCCGGTGAGAATTACGATTTGTACCTATATGATTACGATTA
Source organism: uncultured Anaerolineales bacterium (assembly GCA_964606195.1). Classification (GTDB taxonomy): domain Bacteria; phylum Chloroflexota; class Anaerolineae; order CAZSIG01; family CAZSIG01; genus CAZSIG01. The sequence goes on along the minus strand of CAZSIG010000180.1, from coordinate 2,729 downwards.
TTGCGCCGCGAGTTTGGGCGCGCCCCTCGCGGCGGGAACGAAGGTCAATATCATCAACGAAACATTGACCTACACCGCGCGCCTCACCCCCGCGTACTATCTCATTCAGGTCAAGGGGAGCGATGCGAACCAACACAGCGCGGAACCTTATCGGCTAGATGTCGCGGTGGCGGCGCCGGCGGTCTCTGATACACAAACGCTGATTTTGGTCAATCCGCAGCGAATGGCGAAATTATTCCCGACCGCGGCGGTGACGGTCACGGAGATGATGACCAAGCTCAACGAACTGGCAGACCGCGTCGGTGGAGAAATCGTGGTTTTGGAAGATGACACAATCAAGGACGACGAGGTGGTCAACGCCTACGAGGAATGGCAAACGACCGACGCGTATGCCGCCAACGCCGCGGCGCGCGCGGTAAAATCGCTCGTCGCGGCGCGCCAACACAGTTATCCGAACCTGCGCTATATCGTCATCGTCGGTGATGACCGCGTTATTCCCTTTTATCGTCTAGCGGATGAAACCGCTGCGATAAACGATACATATTATCGCGAGAGCAAATATCAGAGTCAAATCAGCGTGACCAGCACCGTGGGCGCGGCGCTCGCGCAAGATTTTATCCTAACCGACGATTTCTACGCCGCTCGCGCCGCAGTCGATTGGCAAGATAGCGCGCCGCGCTGGTATATCCCCGGCTACGCCATCGGGCGGTTGGTGGAGACGCCCGCGGATATCATCGCTGCGATAGACCGCTTTCTGGCGAATGACGCCGTCGAGGTGGATAACGCGTTGGTGGTGGGCGACAGCGTGATGAAAGACGCGGCGAGCGAAATCGCGGAGATTTGGCAAAATCGTTCATCCGCGAGTGTGGAGACGGTGACATCGAATTACACTTTGCTCCGCAGCAGGCTCTTGGACAGCAAATATGGGGTTATTTCCCTGAACACCCATACGCGGCACGACCTCCTCGCGGCGGTGTATCCGAATTGGGATAGTAACATCGTGCGGGCTGGCGATATTTTGGACAGCAGCACCGCGCAACTGACAGGGACGGTGGTATATAATAGTGGTAGTCACGCGGGGTTAAATATCTCCGATGCTGGTATCGATTTGGCGCAGGCTTTTGTGCAGCGGGGCGCGGTTTACGTGGGGAATACCGGCTACGCGTGGAGCATGACCGATGAGCCATTAGGTTATTCTGAATTACTAATGCGCCATTTCAGCGAGGAATTGACCGCGCGTGACAGAGTCGCGGTGGGTGAGGCGTTGCTCAGAGCGAAGCAGAGATATTACCTCAATGCCGCGCTTATTGACAGCTTCGATGAGAAGACGCTGGCGCAGGCTGTGGTTTACGGACTGCCAATGTATGAGATACACCCTCACCCTCAATCTCTTTCCCTACAAGGTAGAGGGAGGATAGTAGCAAATAGCGGTTTTGCGCGGCTTGAGATGCGCCATTCGCTAATGCCTTTAAGCGTCCCGGCAGTGTTCACTTTTAGTGTGACTTCTGTCGATACTGACGACGGCGAATATTACACACAAGATGGGGCGGCGCAGGTAAACGCGGGGGAGTCGGTGCAGCCACGTATGGTGGTGAATTTCGACCAGGAGGCGGATGGCGAACTGCGCGGGGTGGTGCTTCGCACTGGCACGCGTGAGCAAGACGAGACGGGATTTGACCCGGTCATCGCGACGGCGGCTAACAGCGAGATGGTGCCGAGCGTGGAAATCACCAACAATTTCGACAGCCGCTGGCGTCCGCAGAATCTGTTTACGCTTCGCGCGTTGGAGACCCCCAGCGGCATATCGCGGACGTTGGTTTTGGTGGGCGGGCAGTATTACGGCGAGACGCAGACCGAGCGGCTCTTTGACAGTTTGTATTTTGATATTTATTACAATGATACATCATCGGACTACGATCCACCGAAAATGGAGATCGACCTTGTTCCTTTGACGGAGTTTAACGCTATTACGGTAACCGCGCAAGATGCTTCAGGAGTTGACGCGGTGGTGGTGGCTTATGTCGATGAGAACGGGGATTGGAATAGCCTGGAGTTGGGTGACGCGGGAGATGACAACTGGCTAGGGACGCTGCCGGTTATCTCCGCTGCGCAACCGCCTTATTTGATTCAGGTGGTGGATGGCGCAGGCAACGTGAGTGCGGCATATCGCCGCGTGCAAACTAAGGTTTTCCTGCCATTGATATTTAAGAATCATCACTATTGCCCTGACGATTATGAACCGGATAATAGTTATCAACAGGCGAAATCTATCACGGTCAACGGCGCGGCGCAGGAGCATAATTTCCATTTAGTGGGAGATGAGGATTGGATTGAATTTGCGGTGACAGATCACACTATCACTTATACTATCGCGACGGTCAGACTTTCTGAGGTTACGATGACTAATATGCGGATGGCACCGCGCAGCAAGAGTAAGTATGCCGCGTTGGGGTTCGCGCCCAATCAACAGCCGGTGGCGGATACTGTCATTTATATCTACGAGTACGATGAAGCGGCTGAGGATATAGTGTTGCTGGATTGGCAAGATGACAGCGCGGTAGAGGGCTATGACTCCTACTACGAGTTCAACCCTTATCGCAATGGCACGTTCTATGTGAAGGTGGTACAATACGACCCGTATGCTTCGGGGTGCGACGCGGAGTATGAGATTAGTATCACGGCGGAATAGTAGACGGTAGACGGTAAACGGGGCTTACGCGTTTTTTCCT
>CAZSIG010000179.1:0-7331 GCA_964606195.1 uncultured Anaerolineales bacterium | reverse complement strand
CGAGTATTTTAAGCCCCGCGCCCATACTGTTTACCCCACGAATCTGAGTTGACCCCTTTTTATTCAGGCTATTCTTAAATTCACAGTCGCGGGAGATTATCCATAAACTAACTGAACCAATGCCACCGCGCTCAGTTACACTCATATTATTTCAGCATCTCTTTTATCATAAAATACGCCGCGCGCGGGTCTCCACTAGGCTTACAGATACTCCACCAATACTCTTCGTTATTTTTATCCCAATCCGGATTGCCCCCAAAGTTCCAGACGATCATAGTACCAATCCAAGGCGACCAATTCTCTTTAGCCCACTTAAACGCGCGCACGATGTAATCGCCTTTCATATGCTCATCCTCCACCGCATGCCAGGCGTAAGGGGAATCAGGACGATGATCAGTAGTCCAACCGAACTCCAGTATGACTACTTGCTTATCCACATCACCATATTCTACCATTATCCGCCGCATATCCTCAACGTGTCGAAAGCAGTATATTCGCTTCATCTCTTCGGGGCTGGGATCACCATTAGTCAGCACCGGATCTTTAGCCACCTCCGCCGGATCGGCTTCAGGAGCAGCTTTGAACCCCGCGCCATGTAATCCCACCGCGTCACACGCAGTGGCTAATCCCGCATCGTACATTTGCCGCAGAAACTGCTCGTCAGGGACTGCTACTGCCGGATCGGGATATGTTGTCGGAGAGAGTCCCGCGGAGATCACTATCGCGCCGGGATCGGCTTCTTTGATACGTTGATAAGCGATTCTGAGCATCTGCACATACCTCGCGGCATCAGGGGGCTGATCGCCCCATTCGCGCGAGAGATTGGGCTCGTTCCAGATCTGATAGGCGCGAATTCGTCCCTTGTAATGACTAGCCAACGCATAGACGAAATCACCAAAGTCGTTGAGGTTGTCCGGCGGACCGGTGGTTTTCCCATCAGCGCGCGCCCACGGGGGGCAATAATCAACACGCGCCAGTAAGTTGACGCCATGCTTATTTGCCAAATCTACCACCACATCCGGACGTTTCCACTCGAAAATACCTTTGCCCGCGCCTTCTAAGTCATGCCAACTAAAATTCTGCTTAGCCCAAGTTAGCCCCGCAGCTTTCATCATCCCCAAGTCGCGGTCTGCGTTCTCCGGTCGCCACCAAAGAAAAGCGTGCGCGCCATATTCGGGAGAATCCATGTGCAGCGGATTCGGTGGACGTAACGACTGCGCTGATTTTACTGGAGTAGCCGTAGCGGGAACTACCGTCGCGGTCGGCGGCGCGGATGTCGGAGGTATCGCGGTCGGAGTAGTTACAACTTGCTCCTCACTCACCGCAGTTGGAGGAACGGCTACTTCCGTCGCGAGTACTTCCTCCACTGGGGTAGGATTAGCATCTGCCTCCGGCGGCGTAAGTGTTGGAGTAGCCGGAAGCTGAAACATTTCTTCCTCTCCTTGCGGAATAGATGTCACGATTTCGCTTCCCTGTACTGTAGGGACATCTGTAATAATCGGTCCATCAGAACTACGCGATTGAGCTATATTGACCCCAAATGATGGACCTAAGATTAAAAGAGCTAAGAACCCTAATCCCAATATCGCGGTCAAGCCTAAAAGGCTTATCGCTCCTACCAAAAAACAGGATGAAGAAAAACGATTCTCTTTTGAATTTTTTCTAATTCCCATAATACTTACCTTATCTGACTTTTAAGAAATCTGCCACCAATTGCATCAATTAATGCAAAAAAGTAAGAAATTAGTGAAAATTCGTGAAATTAGTGGCAAAAAAATAAGCTGTGTACTAAACTAACCACGCGAACTATCAAAGAGCCAAGATTATAGAAACCTGGCTTCGGCTGAAAACCAGGTTTCTATCAATTCTCATCACAAATACTTATGCTATGGTTTACCGCTACTTAGGCATAGCCGCCAGCGCGTTATAGACTGGCAAAGGACTCCAATCGGTATTCAAGATTCCCCATTGTCCCTGCTCAGAGCCGGGGGCTACAATCTTGAAGTTAAGGTTCCACAAGAACGCGGTACCAACCCATCCCCAAGCCTTCATCATCTGATATGCCTGAACCGTATATTCGGCTTGCTCTTGCAGCGTGTTATCCCCCGCGAACTCGTAACCGAAGACTGGGGATTGTGAGGATGCCCATCCGAACTCTGTAGGCCAAATCGTCTTCTCCGCATCTCCGCGCGCGACCATAATGTTTCGATAACCTTCCATCGTCGCGCGGAATGACCAACTAGGATGATGATTGTCGGACGGACCGCGGAACCCGGCAGTGGGATCATTATAAGTCTGCCAATCTGCATCGGGCGGCATATTAAACCCGCTAGGATGCGCCCCGATCGCGTCGGAGAAAGAGCGCAATCCCGCGTCATACATCTGATTCAGGAAAAGCTGGTCATCGATTGCCCACACGCCGTCGTTGACTCCCGTAGGCGTCAACGCACCACTGATCACCACCGCGCCGGGGTCCTGCGCCTTAACCGCTTGATAAGCCCCTTTCAGCAGCTCCACATAACGCGCCGCGCTCAACGGCTCTCCGCTCCATTCACGTAGGAGATTTTGCTCATTCCAAATCTCGTATGCCTTGACTTTCCCTTTGTACCGCGCCGCCATTGCGCCCATGAAGTTCCAATAATCTTCGTAATTTATAGGCGGACCTTCTTCCTCATGCGTATTGCGCGCCCAAGCCGGCGCTTTCACTACGCTGAGCATTAAATTGATGCCGTTAGCAGAACAATTATTGACTATAGAGTCAATCGCTTGCCAACTATACTGCCCGCGCCCCGCCGATTCGTGCATCTTCCACTCAATTTGCACCTTTATCCAGTTGAAGCCCATTCCTTTAACGGCGTTGATGATCGCTTCATGGTTCTGATCCATCATGTGCGCCTGCACTCCATAGCCAAAGCCAGTATTGACTATATTAGCTGGCGCGGGGGCAGCCGCTTGTTGAGGTTGCGGTTCCGGTTGTGGCGCGGGTTCCTCTGCCTCCGCTGCTGGAGCTGGCGGCTGAGTCGGTTGCGGTTTGGGAGTAGCGGTAGGTGGCACCGAAGTAGGTGTCTCCGTGACAGGCAAAGGAGTCGCGGTAGGTGGTAGCGGCGTCGCGGTCGGGCTGGGCAGCGGTGTGGGCGTAGATGTCGGAGTCGGCGGTATCACCACCATCGTCGCTTGTGGTTCCTTAGACCCCACAACCTGCCCCCCGTCGTTGAGATAAGCTATCACGTTATACATTCCCTCTTCAGGCGGTGTCCACTCAAATGTGGAATCTGGCGAAGCCGCGCTGGAGAACAGCCCACCTCCCTCAGAATCTTGAACTTCCACCGTGAGACTGAAATCACTTTCCACTAACGGAATAACATTGTCGCGGTACGAACGTATCACTTCGGGAATACGCTGATCGTTCAGCGAGTTGAACATCCCTTCTATTGCCACACCGCGCATGTTGTAATGTGAGATCAACTCTAGTCGGTGAACTATACTGGTAGCGTTTTCTAAACCTATGTACTGTATTTCATCCTGCTCCGACCGAAAAGCGTACCAATAATTCTGAGATGGCTCGTAGAAGTGTATCCCCTCCAGACCGCGCACTCGCGGGAGAGAGAGTAGTACCTTATCCCCCGTGCTCAACACCGTATCCCCCGCGGCTTCGGGAGATACTTCATCATGAATCTCCTGATAATCCACCGTAGTTAATGGTTGCAATGCTTCTTCGTAAGTAATCAGCTCTTCCTCTCCATCTTTTTCGAGCTTACTATACGCGGTCAATACCAACTGCAATTTATACCGATTAACCTCACCGACAGCCCATTTTAACATCTTGCCCATCTGAGCATCAATAACATAATTCTTCTGATCCAGCAAGGGACTAACCTTCACCGCGTCGGCGACCAACCCGATGGCGCGCCAATCATAGCCGAATGTCTCCCATGCCTCTTCAGAGATCTGTCGCGGCAGCGGGACGCGCACCGTCAGCAATTTGCCGTTGCTATGCAGCGCGGTAGCCAATTCCGTAATAAAATCAATGAACTCCTTCTTCAGATCAGGAGACAAACCGCGATAATCGATATCCACTCCGGAAAAACCGTTGCGGTTGACCATATCCACTATCACGCTGATATGTTGATGTCGCAAATCGGTGCTGACTATCATGTTATCCAACAAGTCACTGCGAATGACCCCATTCTCCGCCCAGTTGCTAATCGTAGGCAAAACCAAGAATTGATCCGGGCGAGGCAACGCGGCTTCGTCACCCCCTAAAGCACCATCTCCCTTCAAATACAGACCGCGCGGGTTTAACTCACTGACGATAGCCGCGCTCTCCTCCGCAAGCTCATCCCCCTCCTCTAAATAAGCCGAAACTATCGGCGCGGTAGGTCGCGTTTGCATGACCATCGCACTAGGAGGTACAAAAGGAAGCCGCGCCACGATAACATCATCCTCCCGAATAACATGACTCGGCAGCCATTTCCACTCCGCGCCGGTCCATGTGTACAAACCGAGCGTCTCAAGCGGCTCGGAATCGTTGGGAATCGGAATAGACAAAATCGTCAAATCCTCACCCTGAGTCCGTGGCAATTCATCACGTAAGTTAATCTTATAGTAAGGGCTTTTAGTAATGAGATGTTCAGGTAAATTTTGAGCTGCCTCGATCAAATCCTGTCCCGCGGAGCCTTCCAGAAAATGAACCCGCGGTACCGCTTCTATCTTAATCAACACGCTACTTTGGACACCCTGAGGCAACAAAGTAACCTGTGCCCCATCGTCTTCCTCCACCGCGCCACCTTCCGGCCCGATGCGCGTATGGCCGGCTGCCATGATACGCTCATGCGCGGAGACAGGCGGCAACAATACACTCACCAGCACTAATACCGGAATGAGCAGAAAATTGATAAACAATCCCCACCACTTATCCTCCACCAACGTACCTAATACCCTTAAAACCGGGTCTCTAGTTTGCGTCTCTCTCATCTTTACTCTCGTCCCTCCACTACTGAATTTGCCTTTTCACCAATTTATTGGATTTACCCAATGGTCACTGTGACACACAAATAGGCGAGCATGTTTAACAGCGCGCTGTAATCGCATCCTCGCCTACAATTCAAATGTCTAATTTTTCACAAATAGGAACCGCGCAACCAATCTTCAACGCGTCCCTAAAACTTGATGCTCTCAATTCTTGCTTCATTCGTCCCATCAGATTAACGCGGGGCGAATTTTACCATAAACGACCAAAATCTCAAAATGCCATCGCGCCCGACTATCCTTTACTTCTCTCCACTACCGACCACGAATGCCACTCCTACTAACCCCGCGCCGGAGTGAACGGATAAACCCGGTGTCAGTTCAGCGGTGATGACATTCTCAGGACATGGCAAAGCACCGCGCAGCAACTTCTCAAACCGTTGGGCATCCGCCAAAGCATTAACATGCACTACAGCCACTTGCCCAATCGAATTATCACCAACAGTCTGCACCGTCAACTCAATCACTCTCAACCACGCTTTCCTTTGTGTCCTAACGCGCTCCAGCAAATCAAGTTTACCATCCCTGATAGTGAGAATTGGCTTAACGTTCAACAAATTAGCGATCCCCGCGGCTAAATGCCCCACTCTTCCACTCATCGCCAAATACTTGAGTGTAGAGAGCGCAGTATATACATAAGTTCTGTCACGCACATCAAGAGCGCGGGCGATAATTTCATCTTTGACCACTCCAGCCCGCGCCGCTTCAGCCGCCGCCAAAACCATAAATCCCTGCCCCATAGTGAGACTACGAGAATCTATCACTGTAATGTCATGATCAGGAAACATATCGCGCGCGGCAATGGCAGCATTGTAAGTAGCGCTAACCTCGCTGCTCACACAAAAACAGACTATCGTTCGCGCCCCCGCGTTGAAGGCAGCCTGATAAGCCTCTACAAATTTGCCGGGCGACGGCGCGGACGTTGTTGGCAATTTCCCTTCGCGGTCGATACGTGCGAAGACCTGCTCATCATCAATATTGACCTCTGTCTCAAAACTTTCCTCCCCAAAGTGAATATTAATGGGTACTTGTCGTATGCCGTAACGGGCAGCGAGATCTTTAGGCAAACTAGAATCGGTATCGGTTATAATCGCGGCTGATGACACTATTTCCTCCTACAAAGTCAATAGTTTGGATCGCATCTACGCGGTTAACCCTGTAGGACTTACGCAAAACCGCACTATAACTAACCGCCGAGAGCGTCCCCGTCCGGGGATAAACGACGGACGCGGAGAGTATCGGGAGAGATTTTTTTGTGCTCGTCATACCCAATCATAAGCGTGCATTAAAAGTCATATTCGCGGCGCGACAGAAACTTGTCCAGAAAACTCTGCGCTCTCCGCGTGCTCGGCGGTGAAATTATTCTGAACTTGCGTAAGTCCTGCCCTGATTGATAACACCTTATTTTAAACACTACTTGCCAGAAAGTCAAGTTCGAGACGGCGAAACAAAATCAGGAGCGGTCAAGCGCCCCGCGCAGTTCAACCGCCAACTTCCGCACACTTTCGAGCGATTCCCCCGCCCGCCGCACCAACGCGCTTCCCACAATCACCCCATCCGCCAAGCGCGCCGCTGCCGCCGCCTGCGTTCCAGAGCCGATGCCGAATCCAATCGCCAATGGCTTATCGGTGACGGCGCGCACTCGCGCCACGAACTCCGCTAATCCTGTCGATAACTTATCCCGCGCGCCGGTCACGCCGGTTAGCGACACCAGATATATAAACCCGCGCGCCTGCTCCGCCACCAGCGCGATGCGCTCCGGTGAACTGGTCGGCGCAAGCAGGTAAACCAACGCCAGATTATGCTTTTGACACGCGGCTGCCAACTCTCCCGCTTCCTCCGGCGGTAAATCGGGCACGATAAATCCATCTACGCCCGCCGCCGCGCTGTCCGCCACGCACCGCGCCACCCCGTAAGCCATAATCGGGTTGACATAGCTCATCAGCAGCGCGGGCGTTTTCACCCCCGTGGTGCGTAATTTAGCAACCATCTCGATGCACCGCGCCAGCGTGATGCCATTCTCCAGTGCACGTTGCGTCGCCGCCTGAATCGTGGGACCATCCGCCAGCGGGTCCGAAAAAGGCACACCCAACTCCAACAAATCCGCGCCCGCCTCGACCAAAGTTTGGACAACTTCTAACGACATCTCCGGCGTAGGATACCCCAACACCGCGTAGGGCATAAACGCGGCGCGGGAAGATTGAAAAGCCTTAGTAACTCGCTCGATTCCCATAATTACCTCCTATACTCATCACCGTATCCAAGTCTTTATCCCCGCGCCCTGATAAATTTATAACAATCAC
>CAZSIG010000178.1:0-7379 GCA_964606195.1 uncultured Anaerolineales bacterium | reverse complement strand
GCGTTCTCGGCGGTAAATTCCGGCGCGGTTTGCGTAAGTCCTATAAGAAATGAAGGGTGAAATATAGGGTGTTAATTCACACAAAGATATGATGAAACCATTAAATTATAAGGAGGAACAATTGTGAACGTTATAACCATTCGCGAGAGGGTGACATCACAACAGCTCTCCGCGATGCTAGAATGTTACGGCGACTTTGTCAAATTGGCGGTGGATGCAAAACGAGGTATTTTGGCAGGAGGTGGCGAATTACACGCTGACTGCGAAGAAGTTCTCCTGAAAGGTGGTAGCCAACAGCGCGATATATGGGGTGCTGATTGGAATCCTGAGACCGAAGAGGTCACATTTGATGCTCTTATTAATATTCGTCCCGGTCAGGGTAATTTCAGCCGCGAGGTTCAAGATGATGAATTAAGAACGCGTATTGCAGAAATAGTACATGCTTTGTTGGAGGTGAACTAATGGCAAGAGGCTTATCCCGCGAACGGTATATGCGTGATGACTGGCATATTCGGTTAGGGAATCTGTCATCATCTTTGGGGAAGGTAAGCACTTATGCTCAAGATAGCCGCTATGACGATCGTGTGTTCAATTTGTTGCGCGAATGTGCTCGATTGATAGAGTGGAACGCCCGCAGCAATATTCCCGAGGCTATACTGACCGAACTCGCGCCGATGCAGCGCGAACTATTGTTATGGTACAGGTTGTGGCCTGTGGATGAGGCGCGGCCGTTGTTGATATTACATGCCCAAAACATGTCCGACCGCGTATTGATGTTATCGGGCTTGTTAGAAATGCGCGCTGCTTAGGTTTTACTTTCTCCCAACTAACAAATACGCCAGCATCTTCCCTTTACCCTTCACCTCGATGATCCCGCGCTCTTTGAAAACGTACTTGTCTTGCAGCAGAGCATAGGTGTCCGCGGTGACTTGAATCTGATCAGGGATACCCTGAGACTCCATGCGGCTGGCGATGTTCACCGTATCGCCCCACAAATCGTAGCTGAACTTCGTCGTGCCGATAACGCCCGCGACGACGGGGCCGGTGTTAATCCCAATGCGAATGTGCAACGAGTCGTTATGCGTGCGGTTAAACTCCGCGATTCCCTTTTGCATATCGAGCGCCATCTCCGCGATCGCCTCCGCGTGGTCGGGGCGCGGGGTCGGCAAGCCTCCCACCAGCATGTACGCGTCGCCGATAGTCTTTATCTTCTCCAGCGCATGTTCGCGGGCTAACTCATCGAAGACGGAAAAAACCTCGTTGAGTTTAACGACCAGCGCGGTCGGCTCTATAACTGAAGAGAGTTTAGTAAAACTGACGATGTCCGCGAACAATACGGTCACCGCAGCAAAGCTGTCGGCGATAATATCTTGCCCTTGTTTGAGACGTTCAGCTATCGGTTCGGGTAAAATATTGAGCAGCAGCCGCTCAGATTTTTCGCGCTCGATTTGAATCTGTTTCAAGAAGGCTTGTTCTTGATCGCGCAGCCATTTTTTCTCCAGACACGCGCCGATACGCGCGGTCAACAGTTCCTGTTTGAACTCTTTGGGGAGATGATCCTCCGCGCCCATCTTGATACAGCGAATCGCGCTGTCCATCTCCTCCAACGCGGAAATCACGATGACGGGAATGTCGCGCAGTTTGCGATCGCTCTTCATACGCTCCAGCACTTGATAGCCATCCATCCCCGGCATGATGATGTCGAGGAGCACGAGATCGAACGCCTCCTCGCGCATCTTTTCGAGCGCTTCCGCGCCATTCTCAGCCTCGACGATAGTATGCCCTTGTTGTAGTAGTCCGTAGGATAATTTCAGCCGAATAGTCCGACTGTCATCGACTACAAGTATATGTCCCTGTTTGTTCATGCTCCGCGTTTACTTAAAGAATATTAACTAGAACTTACGGAATGGTGCGTAAATAACTTGGGCATTGGGCGCGGTCAGCGCAGGCGTAAAGCCTGCGGCTACATTGTAGGCGTATCCTTTATGGGTACTCTTAGACGGTAATGAACTCGTATGAGCACTATTGGCGAGCCATCCTAGCGCGAGCTAGACCTGAACCGCGCAAGTTATTTAATTCTCATTCCTAAGCAAGTGTCCGTCACCTTGCCTCGCGATAATAAGAAAGCCCTAACTACCCCCCTATGCGTCAACTTAAGCGCAAACTACATCTATACTTGCGCTCTAAGCCCCCGTTCCCGGGGGCGTTTAGGAATAGGGCGATGCTGTGGCTTAGACGCCCCCGAGACGGGGGCTTAGAGCGAGCTGATAATGCGCCTCCGCGCTTGAAATTTACGTCGCCCTAAAATTAAGTTGACGTATATGCCCAACTACTTCTCTGGCTACGTAAATCCTGTGTATTATACCACAATATTGATTATTCACGAAGAAGACAAACCAAAGAGCCTGTTTCTTTTGTAGAAACAGGCTTTTGATCAAGTGAAAATCTTTGTGTTCTCTGTGCCCTTAGTGGTTTATTCCACCGTCACCGATTTCGCGAGGTTGCGCGGCTGGTCTACATCGTTACCGCGGCGGTCGGCTATGTAATAGGCGAGTAGTTGCAGCGGCAGCACCGCGATGATCGGCGAGAGCAAGCGCGGCGTCTGCGGCACATACAACACGTAATCAGCTTTGTCCTTAATATAATCATCACCCTCAGTGGCAACCGCGATGACGATGCCGTTGCGCGCCTTCACCTGCTCGATTTGACTGACCATTTTATCATACACGCTGTCTTGCAGCGCGATGGCGACGACCGGCATCTCCTCATCGATCAGCGCGATCGGCCCATGCTTCATTTCCCCCGCTGGATACCCCTCTGCGTGAATGTAGCTGATTTCTTTGAGTTTGAGCGCGCCTTCTAAGGCGATGGGATAATTGATCCCGCGTCCCAGATACAAAAAATCGGCTTTTGTGTAGAATTCGTGCGCCAAATCCCTGTACATCCGCTCATGTTTGAGGTCTAGCACTTTGCCGACCAGATCAGGCAGCAGTGCCAAATCATGTGCTAGTTCCGCCGCGCACTCCTCATCCACCGTACCGCGCAATCTGCCCAAATACAGCCCCAGCAGATATTGGTCTATCAGCGACGCGGTGAACGCCTTCGTCGATGCCACCCCGATTTCGGGGCCCGCCTGCATGTAGATTACGCCGTCGGAGACGCGCGCCGCCTGACTGCCGATGACGTTGACGATGGAGAGCGATTTCGCACCCTTGTTGCGCGCCTCTTCCATCGCGGCGAGCGTGTCTACCGTCTCGCCCGACTGCGTAATCGCCAGTACGACGCTGTTAGAAGTGACGATAGGGTCGCGGTAGCGAAATTCCGAGCCGTAGTCACATTCGACCGGAATACGCGTCAACTCCTCGATGATGAATTTGCCCACCTGCGCCGCGTAAGCCGAAGTGCCGCAGGCGACGATAATTATGCGATCTATCGCTCGCGCCTCCGCGGGGGTCAGATGCAAATCCTCAAGGTATACCTCGCCGGTCTCAAAATCGACGCGCCCGCGAATGCTGTTGGTCAGCGAGTTGGCTTGCTCATAGATTTCCTTCTGCATGAAATGCTTGAACGTCCCTTTGGCGGCGGAAACTGGATCCCAGGGAACATCATACGGCTTCTTTTCCACCTTCTCTCCCGCGATGGTGAAGTATTCCGCGCCCTCACGTGTCACCACCGTCATCTCGCGGTCTTCGAGGAAGACCATGCGCCGCGTATGTTCCAATATCGCGGGCATGTCCGACGCCAGAAACATCTCGCCATCACCGATGCCGACCGTCACCCCGCCCGCGTTGCCGATGCGCGCCGCTATCAGCTTATCCGGCTCGCGATTGGACAGCACGACGATGCCGTGCGCGCCTTGTAGTTCCTGAAAGGCGCGCCGCGCCGCCGTCGTCAAATCGTTCTCCGCGTAGTATTTCTCGATTAGATGCGCGATCGTCTCCGTATCTGTTTCAGATTGGAAAGTATGCCCTTCGCGGTGCAACATCTCGCGCAACTCCAAGAAATTTTCCACGATCCCGTTGTGAATCACCACGATGTCACCCGAGCAATCTACATGCGGGTGCGCGTTCTGCTCCGATGGCTTGCCGTGCGTCGCCCACCGCGTATGCCCGATGCCGATGTTGCCGCTGACCGGTTGTTTCGCCAGCTTTTTTTGCAGCTTGTTCAATTTACCTTCGGCGCGGCGGCGTACCACCGTACCATCTGATTGAACTACCGCGATACCCGCGGAGTCATAACCGCGATATTCCAATCGTTTCAGCCCCTCAACGATGATCTCCGTCGCGTCTTGCGGTCCGATATATCCAACTATACCACACATTGTGCAATCTCCTTTATTATTAAAACGTAATGAGTGAAACGTAAGCCGTGATGCGTAAAACGTGACCTATGTTATGCAATTATACCGCGCGAAGGTTAAAGCCGAATTAGAGTAGCATTAGAGTATTATTAGAGTTTCGCGCCGTCGGACGCACCCATAAAGGGTGCGGCTTAGGGCTTTCTCAAAGTCGGGCAACCTCCCGCAGGTTCAACCGAAGTAACCTTACTCCAGCGCGGTTATGGCTATAGGACGATATATTTCGTCAGGAAAATCAAACCTGCGGGAGGTTTTGGCAGCGCGGTTTGTACTTTGAGAAAGCTCTAGGGTGCGGCTACCGTGCTTGCCCTTGCGCGCGATTTGTGCTATGCTCCGAAGATGAAACGTAATGCGTAAAATGTAACAAATCACATCCCGCGTCTGCCGTGGTAGCGGCGGTATGGGGATACCGCCCTAGAGTCACGTATTTTAGAGGGCGCAATCCCCATTGCGCCAGTTTATTTTCGAGGTAATATATGCCGTCAAATGATAATAACAAAGCGATCAAACTAGGTCATCCCAGCTACGTCTGGCGATTCGGACAAGATCGCCGTTTCGCGCTCATTCAGCAATACGCGCCGTTGGAAAACCGCCGCGTTTTGGATGTTGGGTGCGGCGTTGGCATGTATGTGCATCAATTTCGCGCCGTCACCTCGGCGGCATACGGCGTGGACGTGGACTTCGAGCGCGTACGCGAGGCGCGCGAGATTTCTCCGTTAGTTTGCGTATCGGCGGGCGAGACGTTGCCCTTCCCCACCGCGTCTTTCGATGTGGTGATGCTGCACGAAGTCATCGAGCATCTCGATGATGACTACGCGGGGGTTCACGAAGCCTATCGCATTTTGAAGGCAGGGGGACGTTTGATTATTTTCGCGCCGAATCGGTTGTATTTCTTCGAGACGCACGGCGCGTACTGGCGCGGAGAATACCACTTCGGGAATATTCCACTGGTCAACTACTTGCCTGATCCCTTACGCGATGAGTTTTGTCCTCACGTTCGCGCGTACACCACGCACGGCATTTATCGACTCTTCGAGGGGCTGGATTATAAGTTGATTGTGCACGATTACGTGTTCCCCGGTTATGACAACATCGCGGCGCGGCGACCGCGGTTGGCGCGGCTGCTGCGCGGCGTTACCTACGCGATGGAAAATACCCCGCTACGTATCTTCGGCTTGTCGCATTTCGTGGTGATAGAGAAATCGGCACGCTGACGGCACAATGGGGATTGCGCCCTATAAATTGCTGCTGCGTACGCGATGGGAATTCCTCCTTACGTTTCACGCCTCACGCCTCACGTCTTCACGTTTCACGCCCCCTTCGCGATTCGTGAATACGTTCATTAAACACCACCGCTAACGCGAAAAACGCCGCCGAAAGGATAAACACCGCGTTAAACCCGGCTAAATCTACCAACAATCCGCCCATGCTCAACGAGAGGGTGCTCAAACCGAGCGCGGTGTTAGTGAAACCGATGTAGACCGGACGCTGCGCCGCGGGGGCTAACTCCAACGTCCAACTTATGCCGCTGATGCGTACGCCGGTGCGCTGCAAACCATCGAGCAGGAACGCGCCCGCGAAGAAGATGCCCATAACTGTTGGCGTGAGAGAGTAGTAATTGTTGACCGCGCTCACCACGAACGGAATGAGTGGCGCGATTAGTCCCAATATCGCGGATAGGCGGAAGGTCATCTGGTTGCCGACATTATCGCTGACTTTTCCCCACAATAGCGCGGATAATATTCCCGCGAGAGTGCGCGTCATCAGATATATTCCCACCCATGCCAGCGGCAATCCCAGCTTTTGGTGTGCGTAGATGGCGTAGAACGGCGTGGCGATGTTGCAGAATACCAACATGAGCCGCGCCATTAAAAAAATGCGATACGTTTTATCGCGGCGCAAAATGGGCAGCGAGAATTTGAGCTGTCCCAGCGTGCTCCGCGGCGCGGTAGCCGTGGTCTGATCCTCTATCGGCTCGATGGCGAACATGAAGATGCTCAGTCCGATGGTGAAGACTACCCAAGTGAGAGCCAATATCACGCCATAGTTAAATGGAAATGATAAGCCGCTATTCTCACTCAACAGGTAGCGCACCAGAAAACTGCCGCCAAGTGCCAACAGTCCCCCCAGAAAATGCCGCCACGCGAACAACGCGCCATTATGGCGCGGTGAAACGGTCTTGCCGATAACCGTGAGGAATGGAATCGCCGCGACGCCCGACGCGATGCTGTACAGCGTCAGAAATGTTAAGAAGGCGATGAGCAAGGCGGTGCCGCGCAGCACAAACGCGCTCAGAGTGAGGCTGCCCCATAAAATGATTCTCGCCCAAGCCGCGTAGATGTAGTATTTTTTGAGGCGCGGCTGACGTTGCATGTGCCCCGAGGCTATCAACTGCGGCAGCAGCCAACCACCCTCCATGATGAACGCGGCGAAGCTGACCCAGAAGTTTATGGTGGTTAGCTGGCTAACGAAGGTGGCGAGCACCAGCGCGGAATCGGATAGCGCGATGCCTCCCTCGAAGAAGATGCCGTTTAGGACGCCGAGCATGAAATTGCGGCGTTGGTATGGATATTCAGTAGTCGTCGATTGTTGTTCCATAGATTCGTGAAACGTAAAACGTGATGCGTAAAATATGCCCCCCTTTGCTTCCCCCCAGCGGGGAAATTTAGGGAGGGCACATTTTTTAGGTAGTGCTCATGCGCGGGGGCACACCACCAATGCACGAAAATCACCCTCACCCCAACCCCTCTCCCCACAGGGGAGAGGGCTAGGGTGAGGGGCGCGCGGCGCGGTGGTATGAGCATATCGTCTTATAACCGCGCCACTCCCCCCGCGCCAGTTTATTTTCGGAGTAGTGCTCATGCGTGTTACCACACCACCAACGAAAATCACCGCGGCGCGGTAGCGGCGGTATGGAGATACCACCCTGACGTATTGCACAGAGCGCAATCCCCATTGCGCCTATTTTCGGAGTAGTTTACATGAGCATAGCTTCTTGCCACCAATAACGAAAATCACCGCG
>CAZSIG010000177.1:3326-7383 GCA_964606195.1 uncultured Anaerolineales bacterium | reverse complement strand
TCACTGACTTTAGTAATCAATAGAATCTACGCTAACCCTGCGGCTTTCTTCAACGCGTCGACCTTGTCCAATCTTTCCCAAGTGAAATCGGGGTCGTTTCGTCCGAAGTGTCCATAAGACGCGGTCTTGAGATAGATGGGGCGGCGCAAGTCTAAATCGCGAATGATCGCCGCGGGACGCAGATCGAAGAACTCGTTAATCCAGCCCACAAGTTGATCATTGGAAAACTTGCTGGTGCCGAAGGTCTCCACCGCGATCGACAACGGTCGCGCCACGCCGATAGCATAAGATACTTGCAACTCCATGCGCTCGGCTAAGCCCGCCGCGACCATATTCTTGCAGATGTATCGCGCCATGTATGCGCCGGAGCGGTCTACCTTCGTCGGATCTTTGCCAGAGAAACAGCCGCCGCCGTGCCGCGCCACGCCGCCGTAGGTATCCACGATGATCTTGCGCCCGGTCACGCCGGAGTCGCCCATCGGCCCACCGATGACGAAACGTCCGGTCGGATTGACGTAGTATTTAGTATCATCGTCGAGCAGCTCCGCGGGAATGACCGGCTTGATTATATGCTCGATGACATCCGCGGTGATCTGTTCGTGAGTTATATCGGGGTGATGCTGTGATGAAATTACCACCGTATCCACGCGCACCGGTTTGCCATAGCTGTATTCCACCGTGACCTGCGATTTGCCATCGGGGCGCAAATATTCTAGTATCTTCTTTCTCCGCGCCTCTGCCAGCCGCATAGTCAGTTTGTGCGCCAGGTCGATGGATAGGGGCATATATTCGGGGGTTTCGTTACAGGCAAACCCGATCATCATGCCCTGATCGCCCGCGCCGGTCGCTTCGATCTCCTCTTCGCTCATCTCACCATGCTTCGCCTCCCACGCTTTGTCCACGCCCAACGCGATGTCCGGTGATTGGGAATGAACGGAGACCATCACACCGCACGTTTCGCTATCGAAGCCGAATTTGGCGCGCGTGTAGCCGATCTTCTTGATTACGTCGCGGGCGACGTCGCCAATCTCTACGTAGGTGGTAGTGGTGATCTCGCCCATTACCACGATCATCCCCGTCGTCGCCCCGCACTCGCAAGCCACGCGAGACATAGGGTCATCCTTCAACATGGCATCCAAGATCGCGTCCGATATTTGGTCGCATATCTTGTCCGGATGCCCTTCCGTTACCGATTCCGAAGTGAAAAAATACTTCGGAGCTTCCATGAAATTCGTAGTCATTGTAAATCCTCCTAAATAAAAAATTGTACGTGAAGACGTGAAACGTAAAACGTGATGCGTAAAACGTACCGCGTACTCATTTATCTTCTTCACATTTTACGCATTACGTTTCACGTCTTCACACATTACGTTTTACATTCTTACCTCTTCACCAAATACTTTACGATACCGCGCGCGAAATTCCTCAAGGGTATAATGATGATTTTGCGTGCCGTACTGCTCCAGAACGTACGCCGCCGCGAGGCTGCCGAGTTGCCCGCAGGTGCGCCAAGAGAAGTCGTGCGCCAATCCCGCCAACAATCCGGCGCGGTACGCGTCACCAACGCCGGTGGGGTCAACGACATTTTCGAGCGGCACCGCGGGAATGATTACCTCTTCATCATCCGTAATTATCACCGAGCCATCTTTCCCTTTGGTGATGATCAGCGTCTCCACCAGCGAACGAATTCTCGCGTCGTCGTATCCCGTCTTTTTCTTAATCATCTCGAATTCGTAGCCATTGACGATTAGTATCTTCGCTTGGTCAATGGTCTCCAACAGTTGCACGCCATCCAGACGAACCACCTGTTGGCTGGGATCATAAATGTACGGTATACCCAACTCTTTACACTCACGCGAGTATTTAGTCATCGCGTCTGGCGCGTTAGGGGAGATGATGGCGATGTCCGCTGGCTCTTTCAACGCGTGGAATGACAGCCGCGCGGCTTCCCCCATCGCGCCGGAGTAGAAGGTGGCGAATTGGTTGTTCGCCAAATCGGTGGTCACGAAAAACGACGCGGTGAAGAGGTCTTCTACCACCAGCGTCTCCGATGTATTCACACTGTGCTGTTCCAGCCAGGCGCGGTATTCGGCAAAGTCTTGTCCTACAGTTGCCATCAGCGTTGGTTTTTCCCCTAACAACGCTAAGGTATACGCGATGTTCGCCGCGCAGCCGCCGCGTTCCTTGCGCATATTATCCACCAAAAAGCTGACGCTCAGAATCTCTATCTTGTCCGGTAAAATGTGGTCTTTATAATGACCGGGAAAAGACATGATGTAGTCGAATGCTACCGACCCGGTTACTACTATGTTCATAAAATACTTTGCTCCTTCGTAAAGATATAGGGTTTATGCAAATGCAAAACAATTTTACCGCTGAGGGTGCGGAGAGCGCAGAGCTTTTTAGCACACCGAAGTTATGATTTCTAATGAGCATTTACAGTTGCGTAGGAAGGTTAAGAAAGTTATTTTTTAGTCTTCTCCGCGTTCTCTGTATCCTCTGCGGTTAATTGTTACACAGTTTGCACAAATCCTGTTAAGCATACTTACTCTGCATCTCTCGCGCCACCCCCGCGGTTAAATCCAAAATCCGCTCCGCTAGGGGCACGGATAGCGAACCTAAACCGCAGGCGGGGGTAATCATCGCCGCGTTTAGAATATCGTCGCGCGGCACGCCTTTGTTGACCAGCAGGTTAATCGCCTCTTCAAGCCGCGCCATCAGGCTATCCACAGTCTCATCCATAGCCCGCGCGGTGTTGGGCGTAATACCCCAGGCGATTACCCCGCCGCGCCGTAAGAAAGCGTGCACTTCGTCGGGATATAATGCCAGATTACCCGCGTACTCATACGCGTCGAGATTGAGAATATCCACCGACGTTTCCATCAAAATCGACCAATCGGTATTCCCGCAACAGTGTACCCCCTTCAAGCCGGTGATACCCGCGAAGACCTCTTCTAGCAGAATAATAACCTGGTCGCGATTGAGAGCAATCAGCGCGGAGCCGAACGTCGCCATGCTCGGTTCATCCACAAAGATTATAGTGTTCTCGCTGATTTTTCGCAGTTCGCGCTCTTGCCACATCGCCTTCATGCGTAGATGCTTCGCCAGCGCGTCGGCTAGTATGTCATCGTAAAGTACAGGGCGTCGGTTTTGGTCCGTCACCATCAAGCCCCAGCTTATCGGTCCCGTCACCTGCCCTTTGAGCGCCAGCGGTGAATTTTTAACGAACTTCGGTGATGCCGCTAAACCCGCCGCGTGCTCCGAGCTTATCTCCGCGAAGTCCAGATCATCCTCTAAGTACGCGGTATACAACGCTTCCAGTGCGGGATCCAAATCTGCGTCGCGGTCGACGTAAATCCGCTCTTCTTCTCGCACAATTCCGGGAAATCCCTCGCTGTACTGCGCGTACATATTTTCCAAGAAGGTTCGTTTGGGCAACTGCGGCCAGCCGGGCACTTGGGTAAAGTGCTGTTGTATCACCTGCCACGCGGTCTTGGTATCTGTATGAGGCAAACTACCGACATTCGTCGCTAACCAATTTAATTTGAACAGCTCGGACATAATTAACTCACTCCCGGGGTTGTTCGATTCTAAAAATAACCAGGACACCGCGCCGATTTTTGGACAGGATTAACAGAATTGACAGGATTTTTGCCTTCTCTATCCAGTTAATCCTGTAAATCCTGTCTGTCAACTTAGCAATTCAGATAGAACTGAACAGCCCTGCTCACTCCATAATGCGGCGCAAATTTCGCGCAAAGGGCGGATATACAATGCCGCGTTCGGTGATGATGCCGGTCAGATAGCGGTACGGCGTCACGTCAAACGCGATGTTCAATACCGGCACATCATCGGGGGCGATTTGCACCCCGCGAATGTGCGTCACTTCCTCTGGCGTGCGTTCTTCGATGGGAATGTCATCCCCCGCCGCGATGTTCATATCTATGGTAGAGGTGGGCGAAACCGAATAGCAAGGGACGCCGTTCTCGCGCGCCAACACCGCCAACTTATAACTACCAATCTTATTCGCCACATCACCGTTCGCCGCGACGCGGTC